>CAUTLL010000193.1:0-2501 GCA_963539275.1 uncultured Flavobacteriaceae bacterium | reverse complement strand
CATGTTGTAATCTCTCTGAAAGTTTTGAAACCAACTCTACGGTAGATGTGTCTTTCAGTAATGCCATTACGGGAGGGAAGCAGCTAAAAATGTTAGGGCTTGACCAAAAATATACTTCACTAACCAAAGAGCAACTACCTGAAATTCGTGGACTAGCGACTGCCTATGGTCTGAATTTTATCCCTGGTAGAT
Organism: uncultured Flavobacteriaceae bacterium; assembly: GCA_963539275.1. Classification (GTDB taxonomy): domain Bacteria; phylum Bacteroidota; class Bacteroidia; order Flavobacteriales; family Weeksellaceae; genus JABCPE02. The sequence continues at coordinate 2,309 of CAUTLL010000193.1, read as the reverse complement.
GGATTGGAGGAATACAACTTACTAAAGGAGGAAGCACCGTTGTTAATGGATATGAAAGCATCACTGGTCAAATCAATACAGAGCTCGTTAAAACTCATGATAAAGATAGAACATCTCTTAATCTCTACTCTGATTTTGATAACCGACAGGAGATGAACATCGTACATACAGACTTTATCAATAAACATTGGAGCCAAAGCATTCTCCTTCACAGTAATGTAACTCACGGAAAAACAGACCACAATAAAGACACTTTCCTTGACCGTCCTACTGGCTATCAGATTAACACAAGTTATCTCCTTAATTATGGTGATTTGGATCATTCTGGCTGGGCTTCTCATTTTGGAACTAACTTTTTATTAGACAAAAGAACAGCTGGTCAAATAGATTTTAACAATAAAATCTCTCAGGCTCAGCAATCGGCTTATGGTGTTGGCATCAATCTTGCTCAATTCCAATTTTGGAATAAAACAGGCTATGTATTTAAGGGAAAGCCTTACCAAAGTCTGGGTATTATGAACCGATTTACCTACTATCAACAAGATAGTTTCTTTGGTCTAAAAAACTACTTTGGAGAGCAAAAAACATTCTATTCTAACTTAATTTTTGAGAGTATTTTAGGAAATACTAACCATAAATATAAAACAGGAGCAAGTTTTCTCTATGATATTTATGATGAAGATTTCTTGACGAATCATTATCACCGAAGAGAGAAAGTACCTGGGCTATTTTTTGAATATACTTTAACAGGAATGAAATATGTTTTAGTAGCAGGGTTAAGAACTGATTTTCACAATCTTGCTGGGACGCAAGTCTCACCAAGAGTAAATTTCAAATATGATATTACCCCTAAATCTATATTGAGAATATCAGCAGGAAAAGGCTTTAGAACGGCAAATGTATTTGCTGAAAATCAGCAGTTTTTCACTTCCAACAGAAGCATAGAGATTCTTAATAATCATGGAAAAATATATGGATTAAAGCCTGAAATTGCTTGGAATTATGGGATTAGTCTTCAACAGGAGTTCAAATTTTTGCGTAGAAAAAGTACATTTTTAATTGATTTTTTCCGTACAGATTTTACTAATCAAGTTTTGGCAGATTTAGATTCTTCTGCACAAAAGCTTATTTTCTTCAATCTTGATGGTCAATCTTTCGCAAATACACTCCAAGCTCAATGGGATTTTCAAGTGCTAAAAAACCTTGATTTTCGTTTAGCTTATAAGTATTATGATGTTCAGGCTGATTATCTTTCAGGTAGAAAAGAAGTACCTTTTATGGCAAAACACAGAGCTTTCATCAATCTTTCTTATGCTACCCCAAAGACAGAAAAAGGAGGCTTCTGGGCATTTAACTCTACGCTGAATTGGGTTGGAAAACAAAGACTTCCAAATACGCAGGATAACCCTATGGAGTATCAATTATCTCCCTACTCATCATCTTATATGACACTCAATGCACAGATTTCTAAAAACTTTAATGAAAAGATAAGAGCCTATTTGGGTGCTGAAAATCTGACCAATAAGATACAACACCAAGCAATTATAGACCCTAAAAATCCATTTGGAAATTACTTTGATGGAGGAATGATTTATGCTCCTATTATGCCGAGAAATTTTTATATTGGCCTTGATTTCGAGTTTTAATTCTTATAATATGAATACGAAAAAGCACTCAATTCAGAGTGCTTTTTATTTTGCTTCTGTCTTTTTGTCAGTGAATTTTTTCTTCGGTAATCCTCTGATGATTCTCCGATGAACCTCTGATGAAATTATAATTTTTATATTTATAAAACCTCTTGTTTTTCAGCCATATTGTCAGGATTATCCTTAACTCTTATGGTAATTTTATTACCATTAATATCTGCATTATTCTGTTTAGTAGTGTATACCCAGTATAGTCCGCTCTCTATGGCATTCCCTTCTTCTATCAGTACACCATTAGCATTTTCTATTTTTACGGTTACTTCTTTTACTTTGAAATCATCAGTAGCTTTTATTTTAATAAGGTCATTCTTTTTACCTATGTATTCTGATGTATTAACCTCCTCTATTTTCGGTGCTTTCAAGAAATCAGCTACTGCTACATTATTGGTTTTTAAATTTCTTTCTTTTGCTACTTTTTCGTATTCTTCTTTGAGTTTCTGATTTTGCATTACAGCTTTGGAGTAGGCAATCGCCTCTTGAAATTTAGTTCTATGCTGTTTTTGTTTTTCAGTCTCTGTGGTAGTTTTTTAGGCACTTTTGAGACAATTGTCTTCCCATTTACTTGTTTGAATACTAACAAATCACCGATTTTACCTGATAATC
>CAUTLL010000192.1:0-2506 GCA_963539275.1 uncultured Flavobacteriaceae bacterium | reverse complement strand
TATTAACAAAAAAATTTCTCTCAGGGAAAAAGTTTATACTAACACACAAAAAGAAAAAAGATTCATCGAAGATGATATCTATCTTCGTCAGTTAGAAATTAATAAACTTAATAGAGAATTAAAAGTCTTGAAAGAAGAGTACGCCAAAGTATTAGTCAATGCCTACAAAAGTAAAGGAGTACAAAATAAAGTTACTTTCATTCTATCTTCTAAAAACTTTGGAGAGGCGATGAGAAGAGTCCAATATCTGAAAAAATACGGAGAATATCAAGATAAAAAATCTGCAGAAATTAACGATAAAGCTGTTCAAATAAAAAAAACTATCGCTCTTAAAGAAAAATCTAAAAAAGAGAAAGAAAACCTTTTAGTTAAACAAAATAACGAACTAATCACCATTGCTCAAGAAAGAAAAGAAAAAGAAATCATATTAGAAGATTTCAAGAAAAATGAAGCAAGGTTAGTGGCTGAACTCAATAAAAAACAAGCAGAGAACAGACGATTAGAAGCAGAAATTAGAAAAATCATTTCCGAAGAAATTAGAATTGCTAAAGCCAAAGAAGAAGCAGAAAGAAAAGCGAGATTAGAACGAGAAAGACTGGCAAAAATAGAAGCAGAAAAAGAAAAAAAACGAATAGAGGAAGCCAACCGAAGAGCAAGAGAAGAGGCTGAAAAAGCAAGAAAAAAAGCGGAAGAAGAAGAAAGAAGACTTGCTGAAATTGCTCGTAAAAGAGAGGAAGAGGAAAGAAAAGCGATAGAGGCAAATAATGAAGCCAAAAGAATCGCTGCTGAAAAAGCAAAAAAAGAAGCAGAAGAGAAAGCAAAAGTTGCAGCAAAAAAAGCCGAAGAAGCAAGAGCTACATCCTCTGCTGTAGCCACAAGAATTGAAACAGAAAAGAAGGCTGTAGATGAAAAAGTAACGGCCATTGCCTCACCTACTTCTGTCGCAGGGAATAATTTTGCTGCAAATCGAGGAAGAATGTCCTTCCCTGTAAGCGGGGGGCAAGTTACACAGCGTTTCGGAAGACAGCCACATCCTGTATATAAAGGAGTAGTAATAGAAAGTAATGGAATTAAAATTGCCGTAAAAGCTGGTACTAATGCTAGAAGTATATTTCCTGGAGTAGTTGTAAATGTAATGGCTAACGGAGGAGCTAAAACAGTAATGGTAAAGCACGGAGACTTTTTTACCATATATAGTAATTTAGTGAGTACAAGTGTTTCTAAAAATCAAAATATTTCTGCGGGAACTACCATTGGAGAAATAGGAATAGATATTGACGGAACATATAGTTTAGATTTCCAGATTTGGGATAAAACTACACCTGTTGACCCATTAAGTTGGATTAATTATTAAATATAAATTTCAATCAATTATATAAAGATACTATGAACCATTTTTCATTATACACACTATTTTTAGGATTAGGGATGAAAGAAATTTTAGTAATAGGACTCGTTTGCCTCCTATTTTTTGGCGGTAAGAAAATCCCTGAACTAATGAGAGGATTAGGCTCTGGAATTAAAGAGTTCAAAAAATCCGTAAAAGATGAAGATGATGAAAATAATGATAAAAAAGAAGAAAATAACAAATAAAACAAACTTATTTTTATGAATAATAATTCTTTTTCCTTATTTGCTTGGAATATTTTTGAAAAATCTATTCAAGATTATCATGTACATGATGATGTAGATATTTCTGAAAAAAATCCTTATGAAAAGGGAAGTTTGGAACATATTCTTTACGCCAAGAATTGGATTGATACTGTTCAATGGCATTTGGAGGATATTATTCGTGACGAAAATATTAATCCTATAAAAGCCTTAGAAATTAAACGAAGAATAGATGCTTCTAACCAAAAAAGAACTGATTTAGTAGAATTTATAGACACTTGGTTTCTAAATAAATATAAAGATATTACTCCTAATTCAGATTCTCGCATCAATACAGAAACACCAGCATGGGCAGTAGATAGATTATCTATTTTAGCACTTAAAGTGTATCATATGAACTTAGAAACGCTAAGAGATACCGCTACTGAAGAACATAAAAATAAGTGTCAAGCAAAATTAGATGTACTTTTAGAACAAAAAAAAGATTTAAGCTTGGCTATCAATCAGCTGTTAGAAAATATAGAGAATGGTAGTGTAAGAATTAAAACTTATAAACAAATGAAGATGTATAATGATGAAGAACTAAACCCTGTTCTCTATCAAAATAAGAAAAATAAATAATGAAAATAAGAAGAGGGTTAGGAATTTTAGGTGGGTTATTATTAGCAACATCTTGCTCCGTAGAAAAAGAGAATCTATCTCCTACTATAAGTATTTTTGATGAGATACAATCGTACACTCCTAAAAATATTCAGCAAGAAATAGAAAATCAAAGTAATTTTATCCTATACTCTTCTGAAATTACCAACTCTTTTAAGGAGGTAAAAAACCTATCCTACCCTGCTATTAATTCAGAAGTTTCTAATCTTCAGTTTTACATCACGGAATTCATATA
>CAUTLL010000191.1:0-2512 GCA_963539275.1 uncultured Flavobacteriaceae bacterium | reverse complement strand
ACTAATAGACATGAACCTCTCACAGCAGGAGAGCAAAAAATGTATGCCACCATCCAAGAAATCAAGAAACTCCCTTCTATCAAATCCTATTTAGATATTATAGAGACAATAATGAATGGCTACTATAAAATAGGAAAAATAGAATTAGGACCTATTCTATACACTGGTGGTTATAATGATGTTGAAGGCATTAGATTAAGAGCAGGATTTAGAACGACCACAGCATTCAGTAAAAAATGGGTTTTAGGAGGATATTTGGGATATGGCTTCAAGGATAATCAATTCAAGTACGGAGGGAATGTAGATTATATCATCTCCCGTGAACCTTGGATACAAGCTGGGGTTTCTGCTTCTCGTGATTTGGATCAAGTGGCATTACAATATGGAAATTCTTATATAAAAACAAGGAGCCTTTTTGATGCATTTTCTAAAAATGGAAAAATCTCCGTGAGAAAACCTTTTTGGAAAAATAATTATCAGGCCTATTTCCAAATGGATATTCTAAACTCCATTACCCAAAAATTTATTTTTAATCACTCCTCGTTTAATCCTTTGTTTGATTTTTCTTATTTTGATGAAAACGGACAAGCTTTTCATAATTTTAAGACGAGTGAAATAATTTGGGAAACCCAATGGAAACCTGGCAGAAAAAATATTCAGTCGGAAAACAGAAACCGACAAATAAAATTGGCCGACAACATCTATTATCCTGCTGTTACTTTTAGATTTACACATGGGATAAAAGGATTATTTGGTGGAGATTTTGAGTATAATAAATTACATCTAAATATCAAACAAAATATTCCTATGGGGATTTTGGGGAGAGGTCAAGTCTCTCTAACTGGAGGGATTACCCCTGATAAAGTTCCATATCCTCTATTAGAAAATCATTTAGGAAATGAGTTTGTATTTTATAATAATGACGCTTTTAATATGATGAGGTTTTTTGAATTTACGAGCAATAAATATGCTTCACTACAATACACCCAAAATCTGGAAGGCTTGATTACTAATAGCATTCCTTTGATTAAAAAATTAAGTTGGAGAAATCACATTACTTTTAATTATCTCATCGGAAACTTAGACGATAAATTTAACAGCGAAGGTATATTAAACAGCTTAAACAATAAACCTTACATGGAACTAGGTTATGGTATTTCTAACATTTTCAGATTTTTGAAAGTAGATTTCACCCATAGATTAACCCATCTGAATAACACGAATATTAATTTCACAACCAATCCACCAAGATTTAATGTAAAATTATCTGCACAAATTAAATTATAATCAAAAAATGACAAATTACCTTGAATTTAACTTCAAAATAGAACCTCTTTATCCTTGGAATGAAATCCTTATGGCAGAACTTATAAACATCGGCTTTGATAGTTTTACAGAAGAAACTAATGGAATTTTAGGATATATTCCTAAGGATTTATTTCAAGAAGAAAATCTTAAAAATCTCTGGCTGATAAACCATGAAGAGGTACAAATTTCTTACACTTATCAAGAAATGCCGAATATCAACTGGAACGAAGAATGGGAAAAGAATTTTTCCCCTATTAATGTAGAGGGAAAAGTGCTTATTCGTGCCGAGTTTCATGAGCCACAGAATACATATTATGAAATTATCATTCAACCTAAAATGTCTTTTGGCACAGGGCATCATGCAACGACATATCTGATGATTCAACAAATGTTAGAAATGGACTTCTCTAATAAAAAAGTCCTTGATATGGGCTGTGGGACTTCCATTTTAGCAATTTTTGCAAAACTAAAAGGAGCAGGAAAAACCACCGCAATAGACATTGATGAATGGTCTATAGAAAACTCTAAAGAAAATGCTTTAAGAAATCAAGTAGATTTAGAAATACAACTCGGAACAGCTGAAAATCTTGGTAAAGAAAATTTTGATATTATTTTAGCTAATATCAATAGAAATATTTTAATTTCTGATATTCCGACATATGTTTCTGTGCTGAATGACGGAGGAAATTTATTGCTTTCAGGACTCTGTTTCTTTGATGTAGAGGATATTTTAGAAGTTTGCACAGCACAAAATTTAACCCTTAAAAATAAAATCCAACAAGAAGAGTGGGTCAGCCTACTTTTAGAAAAATCTTCAATATAAAATGCAAAAAGTTTTATTACCTATATTCTATTTACCGCCTATTTCGTGGTTTTCGGTTTTTTCTAATGAAAATAATCAGATTACTTTTGAACAATTTGAACATTTCCCAAAACAAACTTATCGAAATAGAACTTGTATTTTTGGAGCAAATGGAAAGTTACCTCTCATCATTCCCATTCATCATAACGGAAAAAGAGCCTTTAAGGATATTGAAATATCTTATGCCGAGAGATGGCAAAATCTTCATTGGAAATCCATAAAAACAGCCTATCAATCCTCTCCTTATTTTGAATATTATGAAGGGGATTTAGAAAAAATTTACGAAAACCAACCGAAATTTTTAATAGATTTTAATTTAAATTCTTTAGAAATCATTAATAA
>CAUTLL010000190.1:0-2516 GCA_963539275.1 uncultured Flavobacteriaceae bacterium | reverse complement strand
TCTATTTCTACCTGGGTTAATCTGATAAGTTGCTTGATAAATTTCATCTGCAGAATTATTAGAATATAAATCATTAGAAGATAAAGCATTATTATAATAACTTCTATTAAATAAATTTTCTACATTTAATCCTAATCTAACATTATTCTTCGCTTGATAGTAAATAGTTCCATTAAATACGGTATAAGCAGGTAGTATTTGATCATTTTTTTCTGTTCTATAAGTTTTATCTGTATAAAACATTCCCAGACCTAAACCAAAACCTTTAACAAAATGTGGTTCATAATTAACCCATGCATTAAATGAATGCTTAGGCGTCCAAGGAGTTTTGTTATGAGATAAATCTGTTGCTCCTGCTTCTACATTTTGTCTTCCTAAGAATGCATCTGTAAGGGCATAACCTACCTTTGCATAAAGTCCTTTAGTAATTTCAGCATCAGCATCTACCTCAATACCACGAGAAAATGCCTTCCCTATTTGTTTTCTTACATAATGTCCTACGATTAAATTTTTCTTCTCAATATAAAAACCTGATAAAGTAACATTTAATTTATCCGTTTTCTCTATTTTAATTCCTGCTTCTATTTGATTTCCTCTTTCTGGATCAAAAAGTTTCCCTGTCTTATTATCATGGGAGCGGGTAGGTTTGAAAAAGCTTGATGTAGAAACATACAATGTCATGAAATCTTTAATCGGTTGTACAGAAATTGCTCCTCTATAAGTAAAATTACCATACGAACCTTTCTTCATAGATTTAGGATCTGAAAAAGCTCTCTTATCTCCATATGCTCCATCAAAATAATCATACCTTCCACCTAAAAGTACTTTTATTCTATCTGTAATCTCTATCCAATCCTGCACATAAAATCCTGTAACAATCTCCTCCATCTCCTTTACTTTATTCTCTTCAATACGCCTTGCTCCAAAATCTAAAATAGGATTTTGAATAGGAATATTTAATTTACTTTCTCCGTCATGAACATTACCATAGAAAGTTTTTCTATCTAAATAAGAAAATAAATTTCCTAACAACATTTTATGCTTAACACTTCCTGTATTAAATTTAAAATCAAAATCAAGCTGTCCCGTTAATGGCTTTGTTACATGTTTAAAGAAAAATGGTCCATTCTTTCTTGATAAAGTTTTTGTAGCATTATCAACAAATAAAACCTCATCCATCACATAATCAAGAGTATCATCATAATAAGCAATTTTATAATTAAGATTTCCTCCAAAATCAAACTTATGCTTATATTTTATATAAAAACTCTGACTTTTTATTTTTCAAATAATCACGATGATCAGATAAATTAATCATTGGATTTATCCATGAATATGGTCTTCCATCATTAGTTGCAGGCACACCCGCATCTGCTCCATATTTATCATCATTATATTGTGCAAAAAACTCAAAATTATTTTTATGATTTACATCATATCGTAACATTGCAGAAACATTCATCGTTTTTTCTTCAATACCTTTAAAGCCTTTAGTATTAGTCAATCCAGCATCTATTCGGTATCCTAACTTATCAGATATTGCTCCACCTACTCCTACCATAGCATTATATGTATTATAACTTCCTATAGTAAATTTAGCTTCTCCTTGGGTAGTTTTAGTAGGTTTTTTTCTTACAATATTGATAATTCCCCCCAATGCAGAATGTCCGAACATATCACCAGAAGGACCTTTAAGAAATTCTATTCTTTCTACATTGGCAAAATTTGCAACTGGAGCACTTTGAGTAATAGCATGTCTTTCATCTCTTACCCCATCATTCAAAATCACGAAATTATCAAACCCTCTTATATTAAAAAACTGAAAACCAGCAAATTGTTTAACAGGATTAATCCCCGCTACCATTTTAGAGGCCTCTTCTATATTATTAATATCCCATTTTTGTAATACCGCCTTATTAACGATATTTACCGTCATCGGAGCATCTATATTTTTAATATTCAATTTATTTACCTCCAATTTTTTCTGTGCTGAAATCACCAATTCAGAAATCCCTTTTACCCCACTTTTAGAATCTATAGAATCCTTAATATTCTCTTGCTCTACACTCTGAGAGAATGCCAATACTGAAGCACTCATCATTGCTCCACTTAAAAATTTTCTTGAAATCATAACTAATATATTATATTTAAATTAATTCATAAAAAATAATACTTTATACAAAAAGATAACACCTTTGATAAAAAATAAAAAAGGTAAAAATACATTTCTACCCTTTTTATTTAAATCTTAAGGATTATAAATCACATGTTTTCTCCCTTTCAAATCATGAATTTCTGCATCTACATTAAATAAATTCTTCAACATTTCTGATGTTAAAGTTTCCTCCACACTGCCTTGTGTAACCACTTCTCCATTCTTCATAATGACCAATTTATCACAATAAATCGCAGCCATATTCATATCATGAATAGCAGACAATACTGTTACCCCCATCTTTTTTATAATATTCATAATCTCTATTTGATACCCAATATCTAAATGGTTGGTAGGCGCA
>CAUTLL010000189.1:0-2524 GCA_963539275.1 uncultured Flavobacteriaceae bacterium | reverse complement strand
CATTAAATAATAGTACTGTTTTGGGTATGTTGGTTGGAGTTCCTACAAATACTAAATATGAAGGTTTTAGTGGTTTTATAAGATTAATTTATGAACCGCCTCATAGGAAAAAGAAATAAAGAAGATAAAATCCTGCAATGTAAAGAGTAGGATTTTTTTATTGTTTTTAGATAAAAAGAGTTATTTTTACCAAAATTTTTTAAGAATGGTTTTAAGTAGAATCTGGAGTGCATTTATTATTATTGCAGTATTGGTTGCTAGTTTTAAGTATATGTTTTCGGATAATTATAAAGCAATTTATAACGATATGGTAGTAGGGAAATCAGGAGATACGATTGCTATTGCGACTCATAAAATTGATGATATTTCTCCTGTGATAATGCAGGAGCTGAAAACAGAAAAGACCTTAGAAAAGGATAAAATCCATTATCAATACCAAGAAAAAGAAGAAAAAGTAAAAGTTTTCAGAATACAAGAGGCAAGCGGTATTATAGGCACGGCACAGACTGCTGTGGAGATATGTTTAGGACTTATTGGGATTATGAGTTTATTCATGGGGTTTATGAGCATTGCAGAAAAAGCAGGAGGTATCAATCTTTTAAGCCGAATGATACAGCCTTTTTTTTCAAAACTATTCCCAGAAATTCCCAAGGGGCATCCTTCTTTTGGACTGATGATGCTTAATTTTAGTGCTAATCTATTAGGATTAGATAACGCTGCTACGCCATTCGGACTGAAAGCAATGGACAGCTTACAAAGCATCAATCATCATAAAGAAAAAGCAACGAACGCCCAAATTATGTTTCTTTGTCTTCATGCCAGTGGTTTGACTTTGATTCCTGTGAGTATCATTGCAATGCGGTCTTCTTTGGGAGCAGAAATACCTACGGATATTTTTTTACCAACAATGATGGCAACTTTTTGTGCTACGATGGCATCAATGATTATTGTTTCCATTAAACAAAAAATTAATCTTTTACAGCCCGTGGTCTTGGCATACATCGGAGGGATTTCGGCGATTGTTGGGGTGTTAGTTTTCTTCTTGGTAAAACTCAGCAAGGAGGAATTAGATGGAGTGAGCAAACTCATCTCAAACGGATTGATATTATTGATTTTCTTTTTCATCATTTTGGGTGGAATGTATAAAAAAATTAATGTTTTTGAAGCGTTTATTGATGGAGCAAAAGAAGGTTTTAATACTTGTGTCAAGATTATTCCGTATTTGGTAGGAATGCTTGTTGCAATTTCTTTATTGAGAACAAGCGGGGTTTTTGATATAGTGATTAGCGGAATGAAATATTTGGCCGAGATAGCAATGTTGGATACTCGTTTTATTGATGGGCTTCCTACGGCACTGATAAAACCTCTAAGTGGTTCAGGAGCAAGGGGTATAATGGTAGATACTATGACTACTTTTGGAGTAGATAGTTTTCCGGCTCGTCTTTCAGCCGTTTTGCAAGGAAGTTCAGATACTACATTCTATGTAATTGCTGTATATTTTGGAGCAGTGGGAGTTAAGAATACGAGATATACAATTCCTTGTATGTTATTTGCTGATTTAGTGGGTGTTATATCTTCTGTATTATTGGCTTATGTATTTTTTGGATAATATACAATTTCGTTTTTTATGAATTAAATAGAGATGTAAAATAGAAAAAAGTTCAAATAAAATTCAAATTTTTAGAAAAAATCAAAAAAGCAACCGATAAGGTTGCTTTTTCGTATAAAACAAAAAAGGATAATAAACAAAATTTTATTTATTATCCTTCTATAAATTAGTAGCGGGGGCCCGACTCGAACGGACGACCTTCGGGTTATGAGCCCGACGAGCTACCTACTGCTCCACCCCGCGATATTGTTTTACAAAGATACAACTTTTTTTTTATCATCCAAATTTTTTATAAACTTTTTTCAAAAAGAATATTTTTATAATTTATTCTTCTGTTATGTAAATAGAAAATTTTAATTTTACATACTTAATTAATAATTAAAATGGGTAATATTGTTAAAAGATTATTTAAAATGGGAATGAAGTTTAAAAAATGGTTTGTTCTCGCTTTCATCATATCTATTTTTACAGCTTTAATTTCTACTTATCGTCCCATTTTTACTAAAAAAATTGTAGATGTTTTTATTATTAAGGAAAAAAGTAGTGAATATTTAATACAAAATATTTATATCCTTTTAGGTTTGGTTATTTTAGAGATTTTTTTACAAGTTTTACTATATTATTTTTCTAATTTCATTGCTCAAAATGTTATTCGCGATATTCGTGAGAGACTTTATCAGAAACTTATTCATTTCAAAACTTCTTTTTTTGACCAAACTCCAATTGGCAATTTAGTTACCCGTGCTATTGGTGATGTGGAAACTATAGCAGTAGTGTATACCGATGGTTTTTTAATGATTTTTGGAGATATATTGCGGGTTATTTTAGTATTAGTTGCAATGTTCATGGTCAATGCTGAGCTAAGCTATATTGTTATTTTGATGCTTCCTATGATGTATTTTATCACGAGATTTT
>CAUTLL010000188.1:0-2527 GCA_963539275.1 uncultured Flavobacteriaceae bacterium | reverse complement strand
TGAGATTTTTCTATTGATTTTAATCTATCAATATCAGCATTGAAAATTACTTCCCTATATTGAGTTTTGAGTTCCCAATATTCTTCTGTTTTGAAGTTTTCAATTTCTTTAAATCTTTGGACAAGCATAGCCAAGGTAGGAGTTTGAACTCTTCCTATGGACAACACAGATTTATTTGCTCCAAATTTTTTTGTAAATAATCGTGTTGCGTTAATCCCTAAAAGCCAGTCGCCAATGGCTCTGGCATTTCCTGCAAGATAAAGGTTTTGGTAATCTTTTTCGGATTTTAAGTTTTCAAAACCTTCTTTGATGGACTCTTCTGTAAGGGAAGAAATCCAAAGTCTTTTCACTGGTTTTTGGCATTTTACTTTTTGTAAAACCCATCGCTGAATAAGTTCTCCTTCTTGACCAGCATCGCCGCAATTGATGACTTCATCACAAGTTTCCACGAGTTGTTTGATGACTTGAAATTGCTGTTCTACGCCTTTATTGGGAATGAGTTTTATTCCGAAATTTTTAGGAATAATAGGGAGGCTGAATAGATTCCATGATTTTAATTCAGGAGAATAATCATGCGGTTCTTTGAGTGTGCATAGATGCCCAAAAGTCCAAGTAACACAATATCCGTTCCCTTCCATGAAACCATTTTTTGGAGTAGTGGCCCCTAAAACTTTGGCAATATCTCGGGCGACACTTGGTTTTTCAGCGATGCATAGTATCATATTGTGTGTATTATTATATTTTTATGATGAGAGTCTGGCAAAATACAAAAATTAATAATCGGTAATAATAGATAGATAAAAAAAGAAGCATCCTTGGATAATTTGTTCAAGGATGTTTCCATTCATAAATGTAAAATTTTATTGAAAAAGTGTTTCCCAAAGAAGATATATATTCAGCAAAATAATGATAATAGAGATACACCACGCTGAAAATCTTAAAATCCGACCATTTACAAATTCGCCCATCTTTAATTTGTCGGAAGTAAATACAACCAACGGCACTACGGCAAAACTTAATTGCATTGAAAGTATCACTTGGCTTAATACTAATAGCTCGGTCGTCCCCTTTTCTCCATAAAATAAAGTTACTAAAAAAGCAGGAACTACAGCTAATGACCTTGTAATCAATCTTCTAAACCAAGGTTTTAATCTTATGTGGAGGAATCCCTCCATTACTATTTGCCCTGCAAGAGTTCCCGTAAGTGTAGAATTTTGTCCTGAAGCTAATAAAGCTACAGCAAAAACTATACTTGCCAAACTTGTACCTAATATTGGTGAAAGAAGTCTATGAGCATCGTGAATATCCTCAACATTATGATAACCAAAATGATGGAATGTAGATGCTGAAATGATGAGAATAGCTGCATTGATAAAAAAGGCGACAAATAATGATAATGTAGAGTCTATCGTAGCGTATTTTATAGCCTCTCTTTTGCCTTCAGTATTCCTCTCATAATCACGAGTTTGTATAATACTACTATGTAAATATAGGTTATGAGGCATCACCGTAGCTCCCAAAATACCAATAGCAATATAGAGCATCTCAGGATTAGAAATTATTTCCTTTTGAGGAATCGTTCCCTTTAAAATAGGAAATAAATCTGGGTTACTAAGGACAATTTCAAAACCAAAACATCCAATGATTACCAACATTAGTGAGCCAATAACAGCCTCTATATAGCGGAAGCCTTTGGCTTGTAGTAGGAGAATTAGCAAGACATCCACCATTGTGATGACAATCCCCCAAAGTATAGGAATACCAAACAAAAGATTGAGGGCGATGGCAGAACCAATTACTTCGGCCAAATCACAAGCAGCGATGGCTATTTCACAAAATATCCAAAGAAAAAAATTAACTCTCGGACTAAAATGGTCTCTACATGCCTGTGCTAGATCTCTTTCGGTAACGATTCCTAATTTCAGTGATAGATGTTGTAATAGAATAGCAAATATGTTAGAAATAAGAATTACAGAGAGTAGCGTATAGCCAAATTTTGTCCCTCCTGCAATATCCGTAGCCCAATTTCCAGGGTCTATATATCCCACAGCGACCATCAGTCCAGGGCCTGTAAAAGCAAGTAATTTTCTGAATGGACTTGCATTTTTTGGAATTTTTACCGATGCAAATACCTCCGGAAGCGAGTTGCTTACTCTCTCTCTTTTCCACGATTGTTTTTCCATACAGCAAAGATACGAAAGTTAGATTAAACTAATAAATATTATTGATAATTATATATTATTTTATGTTCATTTTTATAAGCTTCATCTACGAGTCTTTTATATAGTATTGGGTCTTTTTCTAATTCATCAGGGGCAAATTTTCGGTATTCTTCTAATCCCCAGTCTATTTTACTTTTTCCACTTCGATTTGCCGCCTCACGCCGTGCGTCTATAGAGCAAAACATTACAGGAAACAATAATTTACAAGTAGGAGTAAATAACGGAGACATCATTAGAACCGAGAAAATAATACGAAAAGTGGAAGTAATCCACGATAAAAGTGATTGTATTACTAATGCACAGGC
>CAUTLL010000187.1:0-2529 GCA_963539275.1 uncultured Flavobacteriaceae bacterium | reverse complement strand
GCGAAGAAAAAAGAGCCTAAAAAAGTAAAAAATGTGGGCTGGTTAGCTTTTTGTGGAGGCTTTTTAGATTCTTTTGGTGGTGGAGGCTGGGGGCCATTGGTTACGACAACTTTAATTTCAAAAGGAAAGACTCCAAGATTTGTTATTGGGACGGTAAGTTTATCAGAATTTTTCATCACCCTTGCAAGTGCCTTGACTTTTTTTGCGTTTTTAGGATTGAGTCATTGGCAAGTCATTTTAGGATTGGTTCTTGGTGGAGTGATGGCCGCACCTTTGGCTGCAAGGTTAGCAGGTAAATTACCGATGAAAGCCATGTTTATTGGAGTGGGATTACTTGTGATTTTATGGTCTCTGAATATTTTAATTAAAATGATTTTATAGAAGAATTTTCAGATGAAAAATCCAGTTTTTTACGCTAAAATTTTGCTTTTTGGAGAGTATGGGATTATAGAAAATGCTAAAGGATTATCCGTTTCTTATCCATTTTATAAGGGACGACTCAAATTTTCAAAGTTGAAAACAGATTTTGAAAAGGAGTCCAATCATTCACTCAAAAAATATGCAGAATATTTAAGAAACTTAGAATATCCAGAAGGATTTAGATTGAATTTATATCAATTTTCTGATGATATAGAAAATGGACTTTTCTTTGATTCTGATATTCCGCAAGGATATGGCGTAGGCAGTTCAGGAGCGTTGGTTGCGGCAATTTTTGACCGATATTCTATTGAAAAAGTAGATACTGAAAGCCTTACCCAAAACCAATTTAAAGATTTGAAAGCGTTTTTGGGAGAAATGGAAAGTTTTTTTCACGGGAAAAGTTCAGGGATAGACCCGCTTATTTGCTATATCAATTCGCCGATTTTAATAGAGAATAAAGAAAACATCAACCGAGTAGAAATTCCAAAAGAAAATCAAGGCGAGGGAGCGATTTTTTTAATAGATTCTCAAATGATAGGAGAGACAGAGCCTATGGTAAGACTCTTCTTTGAAAAAATGAATAGCGAATATTTTAGAAAAACTTTAAAAGAGGACTTTATAAAGTATAATGATGCATGCATTCATGCTTTTCTGAATCAAGAAAATACCATACTTCTTAAGAATATCAAATTTCTTTCAGAATGGACTTATAAACATTTTCACCCAATGATTCCCCAGAGTGTCGTTAAAATTTGGCGAGAGGGTTTAGATTCTAATAATTATTCCTTAAAGCTTTGCGGAAGTGGTGGAGGTGGCTATATTTTAGGATTTACCGAAGATTTTTCCAAAACTGAAATAATGCTAAAAGACTTTTCCCTGAAAGTAGTGTTCCGTTTTTAATTTTGCAATACTTTTTTCTGTTTTAAGATTTTATCAAGATTTTTAATAGCGGTTTGAGTACCTATTTTAATAGAGTTTTCTGCCTTACCGATGAGCCTTCCATTGCCTTTATAGGTATTGTATTCAGTTTCTATAATAAGATGTCCTTTCTGGTCATAAAGTTTAAGGCTCACCAAGACTTGATTAGAAAAGACATATTTTCCAAAGCCTACTTTGAAGTATTTAATATGAGGCACGATGATGGCTTCGGCGTTGTTATTTTTCCCAATTTCTTTGATGTATTCTGTATCCACATGCTCAAACTCCAAGGCATGGTCCATTTGTACTACCTTGATATTTTTATTGAGCTGTTTCATTTCATCGGTTACTGCACTGAAAAAAGCTTGGCTTGTTGGGGATTTAATTTCCTCTATTTCAGGGAAGATGGAGGGCTGAAAATAGATTACTTTTTTTATATTTTTCAGCTTATAAGTATCATTATGGTAAATAAGTTTTTCACCGAAGCTACTACATCCCACAAGGATAAGTCCAGCAATTGCTCCCAATAAAATTATTCTTTTCTTATTCATATCTTTTATGCCAGACAAAGATAATCCAAATAATCAGATTTATAAAATTTTGTTAAAGAAAACTGCAACGCACGGAAAATATTTGTCAGATTCGGAGAAAAAGCCTACATTTGCCGCCGTACATAAAAATCATTAAAAAAATATTGGAATGTATTTAACAAAAGAAGTAAAAGCAGAGCTTTTCGCAAAGCACGGAAAATCTGCACAGGACACAGGGAGTGCAGAAGGGCAAATCGCTCTTTTCACATTTAGAATTAACCATTTGTCTAACCACCTAAAAGCGAACCATAAGGATTTCAACACTGAGAGGTCTCTTGTGAAGTTAGTAGGTAAAAGAAGAAGATTATTAGATTATCTTAAAAACAAGGACATCACTAGATACAGAGCTATCATTGCTGAACTTGGTATTAGAAAATAATAATTCGGGCAACAAGAAAACGCTTTCCAAAATTGGAAAGCGTTTTTTTATTTGCATATTTTAGAGAAAAACAATACTTTTGTCAGTAATAAAAACCACAGAAAATAATGTCAAAAAACTTGTATAATTCGCTGATTTTTAGTAAATTCGCATACGCAGAAGCGTTCAGCGTTCAGCGTTCAGCGTTCAGCGTTCAGCGTTCAGCGTTCAGCGTTCAGCGTT
>CAUTLL010000186.1:0-2533 GCA_963539275.1 uncultured Flavobacteriaceae bacterium | reverse complement strand
CAAAAAATCACGCATTTTTTGCTCCACTTCTTGATGACAACGATCTTGATAAACACAGTAATTTATCATTTTTTGCTTAATTTCTTCAAAAGTGTAAGATTTTCTTTTTTCTTCCATAATCAAAAAATTACCAAAGCATTTATACCTTGGCAAAATTATTTTTTTTAGTTCAAATATTGAATAAATTAAGCATTAAATAAAGCTCTATCCTTCATCAAATCATTAACTTTACTTCTTACTGCCGATAATACTTGCTCATTATCAATATTAATAATCACTTCATTGATTAAATCTGCGATAATTTCCATTTCAGCCTCTTTTAATCCTCTTGTAGTGATTGCTGCAGTTCCCAATCTTATACCAGAAGTAATAAACGGTGATTTATCATCATAAGGAACCATATTTTTATTACATGTAATGTCAGCTTTTACCAATGCTTTTTCTGTTTCTTTTCCATTGACACCTTTATTTCTAAGGTCTATGAGCATTAAATGATTGTCCGTTCCTCCACTTACAATATTATAACCTCTATCTATCATTGCCTTAGCCAAAGCTTTAGCATTAGCGATAACTTGTTTAGCATAAATTTCAAACTTCTTATCAAGAGCTTCTCCATAAGCTACCGCTTTACCTGCTATCACATGCTCTAATGGACCTCCTTGAATACCAGGAAAAACCGATGCATCTAAAACTGCACTCATCATTTTAGTCTCTCCTTTTGGAGTTTTATGTCCGTATGGATTTTCATAATCTTTACCCAACATAATCATTCCTCCTCTTGGACCTCTTAAAGTTTTATGGGTAGTTGTCGTTACAATATGACAATATTCAAAAGGAGAATTCAATAATTTTTTAGCAACTAGTCCTGCTGGATGAGCAATATCTGCCCAGAGAGTTGCTCCTACTTCATCTGCTACTTCACGAAATTTAGCATAATCTAAATCTCTAGAATAAGCTGAAAAACCTGCTATTATCATCTTAGGCTTTTCTTTTAAAGCAATTTCTCTCATCTGTTGATAATCAATCATTCCAGACTCCTTATTAACTCCATAAAATACTGGGTTATAAGTTATTCCAGAAAAATTAACATGTGAACCATGAGTCAAATGCCCTCCCATGGACAAATCCATTCCCATCACTTTATCTCCTGGTTTTAAGACGGATAGATAGACTGCGGCATTGGCTTGAGAACCAGAATGAGGCTGAACATTCACATACTCCACCCCGAATAATTCCTTGGCTCTATTAATAGCTAACTGCTCTATTTCATCTACTACCTCACACCCTCCATAATATCTTCTGCCTGGGTAACCTTCTGCATATTTATTAGTCAATACACTTCCCATTGCTTTCATAACTTCATCCGACACGAAGTTTTCCGAAGCAATAAGCTCTATTCCATTTATTTGCCTTTGTTTTTCTTTTTCTATAAGCTCAAAAATGATATTATTCATAAATTACTAATTATTTTATTCTAAATCTTTATAGTTTATTAATTTTAAATCAAGTTTCAAAAATCTACCTGTATTATCGATAGTTTTAGGATTTTTCACTCCCATCAAATTTAATACATTAGAATATCATAATGCCACGACGACAAGTATGTAAATACTCCTTTTTTTCAAATTTAAGTTCATATCAATATCTCTAGAATAATTCTTTCCTAATAATATTCTGATTTCTTTCTGGTCCTACAGATACTAAACAAACATTAATTCCCAAATATTCTTCAATAAACTCTATATATTTTTGAGCATTTTCAGGAAGTTCATCATAACTCCTGGCTATAGTTATATCTTCTTTCCATCCTTTCAACTCTTCATAAACTGGTTCATATTGATATAATTTAGTCGTAGAAGAAGTAAAATAATCTATAATTTTACCATCTTCTGTTTTATATCTTGTAGCTATTTTTAAGGTTTCTAACCCTGTTAAAACATCTAATTTGGTAATCACTAAATTATTGATTCCATTAATCATACAAGCATGTTTTAAAGAAACTAAATCTAGCCACCCTGTTCTTCTCGGTCTTCCTGTTGTAGCTCCAAACTCCCCTCCTACTTGTCTAATTTTTTCACCTAAATCATTGTCTAGTTCTGTAGGAAAAGGTCCATTTCCTACTCTTGTAGTATATGCTTTTGCTACACCTATAAGATTTTCTAACGCAGTAGGTGGCACCCCTGCCCCTGCACAAACACCACCTGTAGAAGGAGATGACGAAGTTACATAAGGATAAGTACCAAAATCAATATCTAGCATTAGAGCTTGAGCACCTTCAAAAAGAATATTTTTTCCATCTTTGATAGCTTCATTAAGTTCTAATTCTGTATCCACAATCCTTTCTTTCAGCCTCTCTCCTATTTTTAAATACTCTTGATAAATATTTTCAACATCTAAAATTGGTTTTTCAAAATATTTTTCAAAAAGAGCATTTTTAATTTTTAGATTTTTCTCTATTTTTTCTCTTAAAATTTCAGGATTGAGCAAGTCAATCATTCTAATCCCTACTCTTGCAATTTTATCTTCATAACAG
>CAUTLL010000185.1:0-2541 GCA_963539275.1 uncultured Flavobacteriaceae bacterium | reverse complement strand
GGCATGATGAAGAATTTTGCAAAAGGATTTAGAAATTTTTTTTGCTCGTTCATCAAAACTTCCGCTGTCACCTACCCAGAAAAGAATTTCGGGAGTTTTTCCTTCAGCGGAGTATTCGGCCATTGTTTTAATTTTGAAATTCATATTATTCAGATATTAATAGAGGAATAAAGTTGATAAATAAAATTAATTTTCCCTAATCCAATTTTCTCTATCTTCAGGGGGATATGTCCATGGTGAATTGTAATTTTCCATATTGGTTATTACTTTATGAAATTCTTGAGGAAATGAAGATTTCTCCATGACTAAAAACCTTCTTAAATCAATGATTATGGAAGTAGGGTCAATGTATAAAGGGCAAATTTCCGAACAAGCATTACAAGTCGTACAAGCCCAAATTTCTTCCTCTGTAATGTAATCATTCAGAAGTTTTTTTTCATCTAATTGGTAAGAGTTTTTCTGAACTTCTTGTAGTCTATCTCTCACTGACATCATGATTTTTCTTGGAGATAATTTTTTACCAGTGATGTTAGCAGGGCAAACTTCAGTGCATCTACCGCATTCTACACAAGTGTAAGCATTGAGTAGCTGAATTTTATTCAAATCAAAAATATCTTCTGCTCCTAGTTTTTTTTGAGGCAGGTATTCTTGAACAGATTCTTGAGTAAGCATTAGTTTGATTTCCTTAGTTATTGTCTCCATATTATTAATTTTACCCTTGTTGTCTTTGTAAGAATACCAAATATTTGGAAAGGCTAATAATATATGGAGATGTTTAGAATAGTAGAGATAATTTAGAAAAAATAAAATTCCTAAAATATGAAACCACCAAGAACTTCGCTCTATAAAAAGTAGAATATCGCTGTTGAAATTTTCAAAAAAAGGACTGAGAATAAAATTAGAAATCGGAAAAAATCCTGCTTTATGATAAATTCCACGATGTTGCAAAATAGAATCAGAGGTATTCATTATTAGGAAAGCACTCATCAATAAGAATTCTAAAATCAGGATAAAATTAGCGTCTTGTTTTGAAAAACCTTTGAGATCGGGATGATTTAATCTTGGTATCTTAATGAAATTTCTCCTAATAAAGAAGATAACCACCGCGATGATAGTGAGTAATGAAAAACTTTCTAAAATTGCCGTAAAATATGAATATAAATGGATTCCAAAGATGGGAAATAAGAAACGATGTGTTCCTAAAATTCCATCAAAGATAATCTCAAATAATTCTAAATTAATAATAAAAAAGCCGATATAAACGAAGAAATGAAGAACCCCAACCAATGGTTTTTTATTTATTTTTCCTTGTCCTAGAGCTGTTTTTAATACTAAAAACCATCGTTCCTTTTTTTTTCTTAAAAGAGGGATTTCTTGCCCCAAAGAAACATTTTGATACACTTTTTTCATGTTTTTTATGAAAAGTCCAAGACTAATGCATAAAATAATGAAAAACAAAATGTTATCAATGTAAAGCATGAGACATACAAATTCTTTTTATTTACTTTTTCCAAAGACAGAAATGTTAATATAGCGTTTAGGGTTTTCTTTTAAATCTACGATTAGTTCGTTGAGAGAATTGGATGTTTTGGATAAATTATTATATAATTCTTCATCTTTGGTCAGTTTTCCTAATGTTCCTTCTCCTTTTTCTATTCCAGCAATGACAGAGTTTAATTTGTTAGCAGTTTCACTTAATTTGTTAATAGAATTATTAAGATTTTTAGTGTCAATACCTTCTGCTACATTCCCGAATTTTTCTAAAGTATTTTTGGTTGATGCCATTGTTTCATTCGCTGATTTAAGTAAGGTATTGATTTTTGGTTGGCTTTCCGCAAGAAGTTGATTTGTTTGGTCAGAAGTTGATTTGAATGAAGAAATGGTTTGATTAAGATTAGCCAACAATAGTTTAATTTCTCTTCTATTCTGTTCATCGAGAAGTTTAGAAGTATTAGATAATGTGGAATCAAGTTGAGTTAAAACATTGGAAACTTTTGGAGATAGGTCAGAAGCCATGGATGCAAGAGCAGATGGTTTCATTTCTCCCTTTAGGGTATCTCCGTCTTTTGCTATAATTTGGTCATAAACCAAATTGATTTTTAACTGTTTTCCACCCATTAAGCCTGGTTCAAAAATCTCAATAGAAGAATTTTTAGAGAATGAATATTGATTTTCTATGGATACTTTTACCAAAAAATGGATTTTTCCGTTCTTGTCTGTTATAGGGATAATATCATCTACTAAACCTACCTTTAAACCATTAATGGTCACAGCGTTGGAGCGTTCTAATCCATCTACATTATCGTATTTTATATAGAAATAATTGTTAGTTGTAAATACATTCTTGCCTTTTAAAAACTGAAAAAATACTATAAAACTGCTAATTGCAAGGATAGCAATGAGTCCCGCTTTTATTTCTTTAGATATATTCATTGTTATATAATAATTTTGAGCGACAAAGATAATTAAAATTTTGAAAAGAAAATTTTACGAAAATAATCTCGATGTTAAAGCAATATCAAAAAGTAAATGTGAAATAAT
>CAUTLL010000184.1:0-2558 GCA_963539275.1 uncultured Flavobacteriaceae bacterium | reverse complement strand
ATTAGAAAAAATAGGAAAACCAGTGGATAAAACCAAATGGGGAATGAGGCCACAAACGGTAAATGCTTATTATAGCCCATTAAATAACGAAATTGTATTTCCAGCAGCTATTTTACAAGCTCCGTTTTTTGATTTCAAGGCAGACCCAGCGGTTAATTTTGGAGGAATTGGTGATGTGATAGGGCATGAAATTGCTCATGGATTTGATGATGGAGGAGCTCGTTTTGATGGAGATGGAAATTTAAATAATTGGTGGACAGAAGAAGATAAGAAAAATTTTGAAGTTAAAGTTAAGCAGTTGGCAGATCAATTTAGTAAATATGAACCAGTAAAGGGGAATTTTGTGACTGGAGTATTTACAAGTGGTGAAAATATTGCTGATTTGGCAGGTGTAGCTATTGCTTACGATGCTTTACAAATGTATTTGAAAGATAAAGGTAATCAAGAATTGATTAGTGGGTATAGTCAAAATCAAAGATT
This sequence comes from uncultured Flavobacteriaceae bacterium, assembly GCA_963539275.1. GTDB lineage: Bacteria > Bacteroidota > Bacteroidia > Flavobacteriales > Weeksellaceae > JABCPE02. The sequence continues at coordinate 2,078 of CAUTLL010000184.1, read as the reverse complement.
TTTCTTGAGTTGGGCAACGATATGGAGAACAAAATCAACGGAGAAGTATATGATTAACCAAGTGAAAACAGACCCTCATACTCCAGGGTACTTCCGTGCTTTTGCACCACTAACGAATGTAGATGCTTTTTATGAAGCTTTTGATGTTAAAGAAGGAGATAAACATTATAAAAAGCCAGAGGATAGAATTAAAATATGGTAAGAAAAAGAGCCTATTCCAAAAGGGAATAGGTTTTTTTATTCAGGATAAAAACTAAATAATAAAATATTCATTTTTAGAGATGAAAAGTTTTTTATAATTAAGATAAAAAGTTAGTTTTGGAAAAGAAATTATAAAATTCAGTAAATTTGCGATATTTAATATTTTTGAAGAATGCCTCCAAAAAGTCAAGATAAAAAAATTACAAATAAAAAAGAGAGAGAATACATAGAAGTCTACGGAGCAAGGGAACATAATCTAAAAAATATAGATGTGAAAATCCCTAGAAATGAGTTGGTGGTGATTACAGGTCTTTCAGGTTCTGGGAAATCTTCATTGGCTTTTGATACTATTTTCGCAGAGGGACAGAGGAGGTATATAGAAACCTTTTCGGCTTATGCAAGGCAATTTTTGGGGGGATTAGAACGCCCCGATGTAGATAAAATAGAAGGGCTTTCTCCAGTAGTCGCTATAGAGCAGAAAACTACAAATAAAAATCCTCGCTCTACTGTAGGGACGGTTACGGAGCTTTATGACTTTCTTAGGCTGCTTTTTGCTCGTGTTTCAGATGCTTACTCGTTGGAAACAGGGGAGCAGATGGTAAGCTATACTGAAGAGCAGATTCTGGAAAGTATCCAGAAGAATTACAAAGATGAGAAAGTTTTGCTTCTTGCCCCAGTAGTTAGGGGAAGGAAAGGACATTATCACGAATTATTTATTCAGCTGGCAAAAAAAGGGTATGGACAAGCAAGGATAGATGGAGTTTTACAAGATATAGAGTATGATTTGAAACTTGATCGGTATAAAAATCATGATATAGAAGTGGTGATTGACCGATGGATAGTGGGGGATGCAGCGTCTGAAATGAGAATGGCAAAATCATTGAAAACAGCTTTGCAAATGGGGGATGGAGTAGTGATGATTCAGAAATTGGGAGCTGATGAGTTTCAATATTTTTCTAAGGATTTGATGGATATTAGCACTGGGAAAGCATTGCCTATTCCAGAGCCAAATACTTTTTCTTTTAATTCACCAAAGGGAAGTTGTGATACTTGTAAAGGATTGGGAATCATTAAGAAAATTAATCCTGAATATTTGGTAGCAGATCCTAAATTATCTATTAGCCAGGGTGTATTATTGCCGTTGGAAGCTCATAAGTTTAGTAAATGGGTTTTGTCTCAAATTAGTAACATATTAGAGGTTTTTGGGTTAGATTTGAAAACTTCATATCAGGATATTCCCAAAGAGGCATTGGATTATATTTTTTATGGTTGGCAAAAAGAATTTGAACGAGATCTAAAACATGCAGGAATTTCTAAAAAAATAAAAATAAATTTTGAAGGGTTAGTGCCTTATTTGGAAAAAGTTATTGAAGATAAGGAAAATCATGGTGCCACTCAAATAGAAAGGGATTTTGCTAAAGAAGAAATTTGTCCAAGTTGCAAAGGGGCAAGGCTTCGCTCGGAGAGTTTAGCATTCAAAATTGCAGAAAAAAGCATTGCTGAGGTTAATGCAATGAGTCTTTTGGAATTAAAAGATTGGCTCAAAGAGATTAGAGAAAAATTTAGTGAGAAAAATAAAATTATTGCTCATGAAATTTTAAAAGAAATAGAAACAAGATTACAATTTTTATTAGATGTAGGCTTGGAATACCTTAGTCTTAGCAGAAGTTCAAGGACATTATCAGGTGGTGAGTCTCAAAGAATCCGTTTGGCGACGCAGATTGGTTCGCAGTTGGTTAATGTCCTTTATATTCTTGATGAGCCGAGCATTGGACTTCACCAACGAGATAATGAGAGATTGATTAATTCTCTGAAAAATTTAAGGGATTTGGGTAATTCGGTACTGGTAGTGGAGCATGACAAAGATATGATTTTAG
>CAUTLL010000183.1:0-2609 GCA_963539275.1 uncultured Flavobacteriaceae bacterium | reverse complement strand
AATTGAAAAATAAAAACTCAATATGATTTGAAAAAAAATATTACTTAATATTATATATATAAGAAATGATACTTTTATCTATATCTGTCAAATTCACCTTTCTTCTTTGCATTACTTTTTCCATAACCTCAAAAACTTTATCTAATCGATAAGACTCATCTCCGTTCATCCCACCCCAACTAAAACTTTTTACTAAATTCGGCGGAAAGCCCGTCTTGAATATATTTGCAGCAACACCTACAACTGTTCCTGTATTGAATTGAGTATTTATCGCCGATTTTGAATGGTCTCCCATAATCAAGCCACAAAATTGCAACCCTATATCCACAAATTTTGAAAGGCGATAATTCCAAAGTTTTACATTAGCATAATTATTTTTAAGATTAGAAGAATTTGTATCCGCTCCCAAATTACACCATTCTCCTATTACTGAATTCCCAACAAACCCTTCGTGTCCCTTATTAGAATACCCAAAAATCACAACATTATTCACTTCACCCCCAACCTTAGAATACGGTCCAATAGTAGTTGCCCCATAAACCTTTGCTCCCATATTAATTTTGGAACCTTCACAAAGAGCCAAACTACCTCTAATCATAGTCCCTTCCATAATTTCCGCATTTTTACCAACATAAATTTTTCCTGTCTTACAATTCAATGTAGCAAATTCTATTTCAGCTCCCTCTTCAATAAATAAATCCTTTTTATCTCCTAAAAAATTATTCGTTTCTGAAAGTTCTTGAGATTTTCTATTTTTTGTCAAAAGCTCAAAATCGTAATCTAAAAATTGATGATTATAAGTAAAAATATCTGATGGAGATTTCACAAAAAGTAACTCCTCCTCCACATTAGTCATTTTTGTAATTTGTGACAAAGAAAAACCTCTCATATTCAATTTTACAGCTATAACTTCATCTTGATAAATCAAAGCCTCACCTTTTTCCAGATTTTTTATCTGCTCCAGAACTATTTTCGTAGGAAGAAAATTAGGGACAATCAACAAACTTTCCTTTAACTCTGGTTTCTTAAATTTTTTTTGAAGATAATCTTCTGTCAAAAAAGCGATATCCTCCATTTCTAATAACTTATTCCATCTTTCCTGAAAAGTCAATATCCCCATTCTCAATTCAGAAACAGGTCTAGTAAATGTAAGCGGAAGAAAATCTTCCCAATATTGTGCATCCGAAAAAACTAATTGCATTTCCTTTTTTTTATTTTTTCAAATTTAGTTATTTTTATTCATCTACTCTAAAAAATAAGACCCTCCATACTTTAGGAAGGTCTTTTTATATTTGTATCAATAAAATTATTTTGCAAATTTTTTATATTTGTTCATAAATTTATCCACTCTACCAGCAGTATCTACTAATTTCACTTTCCCTGTATAGAACGGGTGAGATGTAGAGGAGATTTCCATTTTAACTAATGGATATTCCACACCTTCATACACAATAGTATCTTTAGTTTCTGCAGTAGATTTACAAAGGAACATTTCTTCATTACTCATGTCCTTGAATACAACTAATCTATAATTACTTGGGTGAATGTCTTTTTTCATAACTAAATTATTATAATGTTTAATGAATTAAGGACGCTTAGTAATGGATCACGCCTTGTTTTTATTTTCAGTTGGCAAAATTAAAAATAATTTTCTAATTTACAAACTACTTCGTATTTTTTTCAAACAAAAATTTGTAGTTTTGAAAATAATTTATGACTTTATTTTATAATTTTTCGTGAAAATGGAAATAAAATCTCTTCAAAATCAAGTTAACGAATGGATTAACACATTTGGAGTCCGTTATTTTAATGAACTTACCAACATGGCTATTCTTACAGAAGAAGTCGGTGAAGTTGCTAGAATTATTGCCAGAAGGTACGGTGAACAATCCGAAAAAGAAAGTGATAAGAATAAAGATTTAGGCGAGGAATTGGCAGATATTCTTTTTGTAGTATTATGCCTTGCAAATCAAACCAATACAGATTTACAGACTGCCTTTAACAATAAAATGAAAATAAAGACCTCAAGAGATGCTGAGCGACATGCTAATAATAAAAAATTAAAATAAATTTATTTTAATAACCTTCTCATAGTCAAATAATGTTAATCCCCAAGTCCATACTCATTTCAAACCAAACAATTCATATTTCAGGTTCAAAAAGTGAATCTAATCGCTTACTAATTTTACAAAAACTTTTAAATAGTTTTTACATTAAGAATCTTTCTAATTCTAAAGACACCATACTTTTACAAGAAGCATTATCTTCAAATAATGATATAATTGATATTAATCATGCTGGAACAGCAATGAGATTTTTAACATCCTATTTCGCAATTCAAGAAGGAAAAACAATATTTCTCACTGGCTCTGAAAGAATGAAACAACGCCCAATACAGCCATTGGTTGATGCTCTTCGACATATTGGAGCAAAAATTGAATATTTGGAAAATGAAGGTTTCTCTCCGCTCAAAATTACAGGAAAAAAAATCACTAAAAATTTTGTAGAAATACCTGCTAACATTTCAAGTCAATTCATCACATCTCTTATCCTCATCGCAACACAATTAGAAAATGGTTTAGAAATAAAACTTAATGGTAAAATAACCT
>CAUTLL010000182.1:0-2641 GCA_963539275.1 uncultured Flavobacteriaceae bacterium | reverse complement strand
TGTCAAAAGTTAATTAAGAAAGAGATTATTTCGGTTTATTAATGTAAATTAAAAATATTGTATTTTTGCATATAATTCTAAAAAATAAAAATATGCTGTTTAAGTATTTCAAGAATGTAAATTTTCCTAATCGTTATATTTTACCTCAAAAGTTATTTGATTATCTTCAAGAAAATTTTGGAGATAATATACGAGAGATTGGAAAATCAACTTTGGGAAAGCCGATTTATTTATTCTCTATAGGTAGGGGGAATGTAAAAGTTTTAGCGTGGTCACAGATGCATGGCAATGAGAGTAATGCAACTCATGCAATGTTAGATTTATTAGTTTCATTAGAGAATGAACCAGATCTGAAGAATCTTTGGGATTATATTCAATTGGATTTTATTTTTATGCTTAATCCTGATGGTTCTGAAGTCTGGACTAGAAGAAATGCTTTGGATATAGATATTAATAGAGATTTTTTGAAAGAATCTAGTATTGAAATGAAACTATTGAAACAAGTGGCATTAACGAAAAAATATGATTATGCTCTGAATTTGCATGAGCAGAGAACCGTTTTTTCCACAGATAGAATACACCCAGCCACACTTTCTTTTTTATCTCCATCAGAAAATGTAGAAAGAACGCTAAGCGAAAACAGAAAAAAAAGTATGGCAATTATTTCTGCTGTTTATCATTATATGAGTGAGGAAATACCAAATCATATAGCGAGATATACAGATGAATTTTATCCAACATCTTCTGGGGATAATTTCATGAAAGCAGGAATACCTGTTATTTTATTTGAAGGAGGGCATTTTGAAAATGATTATAAAAGATATAAAACCCGAGAGTTTTACACCAAAGCTTTATTTTATGCGTTGAAAGCAATGGGGGATTTAAAAGGAGATACAAAAGGATATGAAGATTATTTTGAAATTCCTGAAAATAAGGATTCTCATCTTGATATTATTTATAGAAATGTAAAGTTAAATACAGAGTTCAAATGTATTTTAGATGTGGGAGTGCAGTATAAAGAGGTATTAAAAGATGGAGTAGAAGAAATTGATTTTATTCCATATGTAGTAGAAGTTGGAGATTTAGGAAAGAAAAAAGGATGGAAAGAAATTGATTGTTCGGATAAAAAATTTATCAGTAATAATAAATTTCCTAAATTAGACGAGCCGATGAATTTTGATATACAATAAATTGTATTGCTATGTAATATTAGGAAGTTGAGAAATTTAATTGTTCATAAAAATAATTTTCATTTAGAAAATCTATTTTGATAAAGGAAATAAATTTTATACATTTGGCATTATGAAAAATTTTGGGGTTCTATTGGGTATGGTTGTTCTTTTTAACTCATGTAGTGCGGTAAATCAGACGAATAGTAATAAAACTATTACAACAAGTAGAACTTTAAAGTCAAATAATAAAGATAAAAAAGTAAATGTACTAACGACCAACATTCTCTCTAATGCAGAAAATTATTTAGGCACACCTTATAAGTTGGGAGGGATGACAAGTTCGGGAATGGATTGTTCTGGGCTTGTTGTTCGGGTTTTTGGAGATAATCATATAAATATGCCTAGACGCTCTATTGACCAAGCAAAAGAAGGGATGCATATTCATATTAAAGATGTAAGAAGAGGGGACTTGTTATTTTTCGCAACAATAAACGGAAGCAGTGATGTTTCTCATATCGGTATTGTTCATACGATAGAGCAGAGTGGTGAAATAAAATTTATACATGCTTCCACGAAAAGAGGAGTGATTATTTCATCTCTTGATGAAAGTTATTGGAATAAAGCATTTTTATTTGCAAAAAGAGTAATTTCTTAATAAAAGTATAAACATTTAATTTAAAATAAAAGATGAGTTTACAAACAAAAATAGAACAAGCATGGGATAAGCGAGAATTACTTCAGCAAGAGGAGTATCAAGATGCAGTTCGTGAAGTAGTGAAAGAGTTAGATTTGGGAAAAATTCGTGTAGCAGAACCAGTAGAAGGAGGATGGAAAGTGAATGAATGGGTGAAAAAAGCAGTGGTAATGTATTTCCCTATTCAGAAAATGGAAACCATAGAAGTTGGACCTTTTGAATTTCATGACAAAATTCCATTAAAGAAAAATTATGCTGAAAAAGGAGTGAGAGTTGTTCCTCATGCAGTAGCAAGAGAGGGTGCGTTTATTGCACCTGGTGCTATTTTAATGCCGTCTTATGTAAATATTGGAGCATATGTAGACAGTGGTACTATGGTAGATACTTGGGCAACAGTGGGAAGCTGTGCTCAAATAGGTAAAAATGTTCATTTAAGTGGAGGAGTAGGAATTGGTGGAGTTTTGGAGCCATTACAAGCTGCTCCTGTGATTATAGAAGATGATTGTTTTATAGGCTCAAGATGTATTGTAGTGGAAGGCGTTCATGTGGAAAAAGAAGCAGTTTTAGGAGCTAATGTAGTTCTGACAGGCTCTACAAAAATTATAGATGTGACGGGAGAAACACCAGTAGAGATGAAAGGGCGAGTTCCTGCTCGTTCTGTGGTTATTCCTGGTAGTTATACGAAAAAATTTCCAGCAGGAGAGTTTCAAGTACCATGTGCATTGATTATTGGTAAGAGAAAAGAATCTACTGATAAGAAAACCTCTCTGAATAA
>CAUTLL010000181.1:0-2644 GCA_963539275.1 uncultured Flavobacteriaceae bacterium | reverse complement strand
GATCACATTCTGGATATTTAAGATCTTTTTCACCTCTTCCTTGAGGAATCAAATTTCTTTTTGGAACTCCTTTATTCACTAAATAATCCACGACACTATTTGCTCTTCTTTGAGATAATATTTGGTTATATTTTTCCGTAGCTCTAGTGTCTGTAGCTCCTATTACATAGAATACAGGCATTGGGTTTAAAGACCTAATTACACTTGCAATTTCATCTAATTTAGCAGTAGAAGTAGAATTGGAACTATTAATTTCATATTTGTCCAAATCAAAAACTACCCCTTCAAAACTTCTATTTAATCCATCCAATACTGCTTGTTCAACTCTATTTTCGGGACACCCATCATTTTCTACTGGTCCTGGAACTGTTACACATTTATCATGTAAATCTATAACTCCATCTAAATCTATATCTAAAGCCACCCCTGCTCCATCTACTCTTGCCCCGGATGGTGTATCTAACTGTCTATCCCAATCATCACACACTCCATCATTATCATTATCTCCATTTTCACACACCGTAGTTCTTGGCTTTCTTATAGCATCTGCTCTTAAATAAATTTCTTTCAATGGGTCATACCATCTCAAATGAGTTTTATTTTCCTTTCTGCCTAATTTGAAGGATACTCCTAAGTTAACATTAAGCATATTATCAGAATCATTCTTCTTAATTAAATTATAACCTGGCAATTCCTCCATTGTACTTCCACCAGCATCAAATTCGTCATCTCCAGAGATCACATACATTACTCTAGCTTCTAAATCTACCCATCTGTTTAGATTAAACTTAAGACCTGTTCCTACCTGATAAAAAAATGACGCGATACCCAACTCTTGTTCAAAATCGAACACTGAATACCTAGATACAGGATAATGATCTTCCCTATGTAATTTAAAGCCCTGTATACCTATACCTGCATAAGTATGCAACGCCCATCTATAAGTAGAAAAATTATCCATTCTTCTAAATAATCCCGTAACATTCAAATCACCTAATAATGCTATTTGTTGAAACTTTGTAGTTCCCTTAGCTACACCTCTTAAATCAGCGTACTCTATTTTATAATAAGGCTTGGACTGACCAGGATAAGTTATATCAGAATTTATAACACTTAAATTCCCTCTTTGCCTTGTTTCTCCAAACTGATAAGCTAAACTTAACCCAAATACATGTGTAAGTTGCTTATCTAAGCTTACATAAAAATTATAGCCTGGAGTAATTTTTCTATCATAATAAGAAGTTAAATCTCCTCTTGTTAAAAAAGATAAACCTCCACCTACAGAAATCCCCCAATCTCTGAAAACTCTTCTCTTATTATTAAACTTATGAACATCTGCACTTCCAGAAGTAAAAGTATTATACTTAAACTTTTTTCCATCATAGTTTTTGTACTCTCTCTCTGATTTTCTATAAAGATCAGTAGTATCCTTATCCACTCTGTTTAGTTTACTAACTTCTGGAATCAAATGCTCTCCCTCCTGTGCTAATACCGCAGTGGGAATAGTTGCTCCTAAAGCCAATAATGTTAATAATTTCAAATTCATATTTGTTTTAATTTATTATAAACAATCTATTTCTTTTAATAATTTTCTTGAAAATTCTCTTAAATACAAATGCCTATGATGAGGAATATTTAATTTTCCACAAGAGTAAATCATATCTTCATATATTACTATATCAATGTCTATCAACCTGTCCCTATACTCACCATATACTGAAGAATCTATCTCTCTTCCCATCTCTTTCTCTATACTTTTCAAAGCATCAAGCAATTGCATTGGAGAATATTCTGTCTCAAAAATAACTGCAATATTACAAAAAATATTTAAGCTATCAAATTCAACAGGTGAGTTTTCTAAAATTTCACTCCTTTTTATCACCCTACCTATTCTTTTTTCAAGTTTAGAAATAGCTAATAAAATATTCTCCCTTGGATTACCTAAATTACTTCCAAGCAATAACACAACTTTTTTCATATATTTTTATTATTTTTTGTAACAAAATTTATTTTTCACATACTAATACTAAAAAAATCAAACCTTATGAAGAAATTTTTAAAAAATTTATTTACGAACATTCTCGCTTTCTTTATTGCAGGAATCTTACTTTTATTTATGCTCATCATTGGAATTTCTACAATAGCCTCCACAGATTCTGGCAAAGATATTAAAATAGAAGAAAACTCTATACTTACCCTCTCTTTTCATAATCAAATCATTGACCATGATACTCAATCTCAATTTTCTATTTTTGAATTGAATTCAAAACAAAATCTAAAAATCCAAGATATTCTCAATGCTATTGAAAAAGCCAAAACCGATGACAATATTAAAGGAATCAGCATAGAAACTGATTTTCTATTTGCAGGAGCTACCCAATTAGAAGATTTAAGAAAAAGTCTTGAAGAATTTAAGAAAACCAAAAAATTCGTGTATGCTTACGGAAATAATGTGAATCAGGCAGCGTATTATTTAGGCTCAGTCGCTGACCAGTATTTTCTAAATCCCGCAGGAGGAATTGAACTAAAAGGGATGGCCGTAGAAACTACTTTTTTCAAAGAATTTGCGGATAAATATGGCATTGGGCTTAATGTTATCCGTCATGGAAAATTTAAAGCAGCAGTGGAGCCTTTCTTCAGAAAT
>CAUTLL010000180.1:0-2655 GCA_963539275.1 uncultured Flavobacteriaceae bacterium | reverse complement strand
AGAAAACCCTTCTGACTTTGATATGATTATTCAGAATGCCGAAGGCGAAAAACATCAGATTTTATTTGAGTATCCTAATATTCAGCAGAATAATGCGATTTTAGATGAGTTAGAAAGTTTTGCAGATTCTATCAATGAAAATATTCCGATACAAGTGAGTTTGTCCGATGGTATGGAAGCGTTACGGATAGCGTTAGAGATAGTGAAAAGAATTAAATATTAAAAAAAATAAAATTACTTGAAAAAGTTTTTATAACTTTGTCCGTATAAAAATAAGTTGAATCTTTAAAAATTATAAAATTATGAAATTACCAAAGTTTTTAATGGCAGATAATTCTGAGTTTCCAGATGATTTATTTGTGGTACATACAGAGTATCCTAGATTTATCTTAAATGTAGAAGAGGAAGAAGTAGAGTGGTTAGATGATTTGGAAGGAGATGATGAAGAAACATTAGCTAACGAAGCTACGAAAGTAGTAGAAGAGGCATTCCAATGGTGTGATGAGGAGTTAGCAAAGTATGATGATTCAGATGAAGAGTAAATTTTTATAAAAGATGATGAAACCATTCCGTTAGGAGTGGTTTTTTATTTTTCAGAATATATCACGATATTTGGGCATAATTTTAGAACTATGCTAAATCAATTATACACGAATAAGCGAACAGGAGTTGAAGAAAATACCATTGTTTCAAGGACGGATTTTCAAAGAGATTTTGACCGAATTATATTTTCTACATCTTTTCGTAGGTTACAAAATAAGACGCAAGTATTTCCTTTGCCTGGTAGTGTTTTTGTACATAATAGGCTTACTCATTCTTTGGAGGTAGCTTCGGTGGGGAGGAGTTTAGGGAGTTTAGTAGGAGAGTTTATTGCACAAAAATTTGATAAAAATCTTACTGAAGAAAGTAAAAACTTTTATTTACATAATCTGAATAATGTAGTTTCGGCGGCGTGTCTTTGCCATGACATTGGTAATCCTGCTTTTGGGCATTCTGGGGAGGATGCTATCGCCAGTTATTTTGAGAGGAATGATGATCTGAAAACATTGATGAATGAAAACCAATGGGCAGATTTAGTGAACTTTGAAGGTAACGCTAATGCCATTCGGGTATTGACTCATCAGCAAAATGGAAAGAGCAAAGGAGGAATACAGCTCACCATGACCACCTTAGCAAGTATAGCGAAATATCCATGCGAGGCTATTGCCAAGGACAAAGCCCATCTTCATCGTAAGAAATTTGGGTTTTTCCAAAGTGAGAAAGATACTTTTTTAGAGATTGCAAGAAATACGATGATGCTTCAGGAGCAGGAGGCTCCCATCGTGTTTAGACGCCATCCTTTTGTGTGGCTTGTGGAGGCAGCAGATGATATTTGCTATAATATCATTGATATGGAAGATGCACAAAGGCTTAGGATAGTTTCTTCTCGGGATTGTGAGGACTTATTCCTTGAACTAATAAAAAATACCAATGAAAATATAAAAAGGGTAGAGAGTAATCTTAGCACGATTACCAATAAAAACGAGAGAATTTCCTATCTACGAGCGAAGGTTATTAATTCGCTCATTAATATTTCTATTAATTTATATCAAGAGAACTTTGATAAAATTTTAGAAGGGACGATGGACAAAGCCATGCTTTCTATTTTCAAAAATCAAAGCCGAGCACTACAGCAGATAGAGCAATTTTCTGTTGAAAAAATATACAATCATAGAGCGGTGGTGGAGATAGAAAATGCAGGATATAATGTGATGTATGAATTGCTCAATCATTTTATTCCATCAGTGATTAAACATAAAGAAGATTTGAAAACTTATGATAAACACGCTTTACAACTCCTCCCTGAGCAGTTCCGTTATCAAGATGAGGTCTATCATCGCATTTTAGGAGTGGTAGATTTTATTTCAGGAATGACGGATAACTATGCCACAGACCTTTATCGTAAATAAAAGGCATAGATATAGGGATGACGATGTAGTATCCTATCATATTTTTACTAAATCAACTAAAATAAATCGTCCGGCAAGGGTTACAAATGATATATCAAACTTGCGGAGCCATTTGTAAGACTTGCGGAATGGTTTGTAACCCTTGTTGGATGATTTGTAAGACTTGCGAAATGATTTGTAACTTTTGTGGAACGATTTGTGAAACTTGTGGAATGATTTGTAGGCCTTGATAAGCTAAAAATAACTGATTAAATTCATATTTAACGGAATTTCCATTCATACTAAGGAGGTTACTGAAATAAAAATTTTACCTTTGTCAGGTAAAATATATTTTACAAAATAAAAATATTGAGATGAAAAGAATAATGATTATAGTAGCATCACTATCAGGATTAGTGAGCTATGCACAGAGTAGAGAGAGTGCTAAAGTGGGAATTAATACCACCACCCCACAGGCGACTATGGAAGTACAGGTAGGGGCTTCTAATCTAACGGGCACTACAAATGAGGGAATCATTGCTCCACGATTATCAAAGGAGAGAATAGCGAATATAGAGAATCCTATAGAGGGTACGCTATTATATGCTACGGATAATGTATATGCTCCTGCAGTGGAGAATGCTACCATTAGTGAGCGTGTGGCGGATATTACAGAAAAGGGATATTACTTCTATAACGGAAGCAAGTGGATAGGGTGGAGAGACCC
>CAUTLL010000179.1:0-2680 GCA_963539275.1 uncultured Flavobacteriaceae bacterium | reverse complement strand
CATCAATATTGGTGTGGCAGTTGCAATAGAAGATGGTTTGGTCGTTCCTGTTTTGAAGAATGTTGATTTTATGAGTTTTAGTCAAATTTCTACTTCGGTGAAGGATTTAGCAAGTAGAGCAAAAAATAAAGGGCTAAAAGCAAATGAGATGGAAGGTAGTACATTTTCTATTTCCAATTTAGGAATGTTTGGAATAGAAAGTTTTACTTCTATTATCAATCAGCCTAATTCTTGTATTTTATCAGTGGGAGCTATTTTAGAAAAACCTATTGTAAGGAATGGTGAAATAAAGGTAGGGCATATAATGAAATTGTCACTAGCTTGTGATCATCGAGTAGTAGATGGGGCTACTGGAGCTCAATTTTTACAAACATTAAAAGGGTATTTAGAGCAGCCTATAAGCATGTTTATATAAAAATTAAATAAAAATATCGCTTTCATTTATGGCGATATTTTTTTATAAAGTCTTTTTTGAAAAATTTATATTTTTGCTATATGAATCAGGATACAATTTGTGCATTAGCTACGGCTAATGGTATAGGAGCAATAGGTGTTATTAGAGTTTCTGGAAATGAAGCTTTTAGTATTGTAAATAAAGTTTTTAAGGGTAAAGATTTAAGCAAAGTAGAATCCCACACTGTGCACTATGGTTGGATTTATGACGTTCAAAATGAAGAAAAAGAATTCATAGATGAAGTGATGGTTTCTGTTTTTCATGCTCCAAAGACTTTTACTATTGAAAATTCTGTGGAAATTTCTTTTCATGGTTCGTTACATATTGGTAGAAGGATTTTAGAAATTTTAGTAAAAAATGGAGCAAGAATGGCAAAAGCCGGAGAGTTTACGATGCGTGCCTTTATGAATGGTAGGATAGACCTTTCTCAAGCGGAGAGTATAGCAGACTTAATAGCTTCAGAAAGTGAGGCTTCACGAAAAATAGCTTTAAATCAATTAAAAGGAGGTATTTCTGATGAGATTTCATTACTTAGAAATGATTTGCTCAATTTTGTGTCTTTAATAGAGTTAGAATTAGATTTTTCAGAAGAAGATGTGGAATTTGTAGACCGTTCGGCTTTAGTAAAATTGTTAGATAAGCTTAAATTTCAGATTTCAAGTTTAATTAATAGTTTTCAATATGGAAATGCGATAAAAAACGGAATAGAGGTGGCGATTGTAGGTAAACCTAATGCTGGAAAATCTACACTTTTGAACACTCTTCTGAAAGAGGAAAGGGCGATAGTTAGTGATATTGCTGGGACAACGAGGGATACGATAGAGGAGATTCTTAATATAGAAGGCACGGCATTTAGATTTATTGATACAGCAGGAATTCGTGAAACTACCGATGTTATTGAAGAAATTGGGGTAAAAAAAGCGAAGGAAAAGATTGAAACTGCTCAAATCCTACTTTATCTCTATGATGAATTTGATTCTAATGCGGAAGAAGTAATAGATTTTGTAAAAGGAATATATCGTAAGGATTTGAAAATTATGCTCTTACAAAATAAAATAGATTTAGCAAAAGGTCTTGAAAAATCTGATTTTCATCAAAGAATAAGTTCTGTTTTATCGCCTAATTATACAACTTCCATTTTAGAAATTTCAGCAAAAAATCAAAAAGATGCGGAAAGAATCAAGCAAGAGTTATCTAATTTTGTAGAAAGTTTGAAATCACAAGAAAATAATGTAATAATTACTAATCAACGCCATTATGAAGCTTTGCAAAAGGCTTTAGATTCTGTGAAACGAGTAGAAGAAGCTATTGTTTATCAAATACACACGGAACTTTTAGCCTACGAGTTGAAATCTGCATTAGAACATCTTGGAGAAATTTCAGGTGAATTTACTAATGATGAAGTTTTAGGGAATATTTTTAGTAAGTTTTGTATCGGAAAGTAAGGTTATTTTTATTTAGTTTTGTATAGAAAATTTACCTATAAACTCTTTAGCTAATTTACTTTTTCCAGATGCTGGTTGTCCGCCCAAAATAAAAGCCAAAGGTTTTTCTTGTGGTATTAAATTCCTTAAAATTTTTTCTTTTTCTTCTTGGTAAATTTCATTAACCTTATGCAAATCCATTGAGGCGTTTTATTAAGGGGCTGTAAAAATTAACTACCTTGTCCATTACCGAAAGTCGGATTAAATCATCTGCTCCATAAAGCATTCTTTCTTCTTGCAGATACATATTAATTTTTTGATTGATTAAAGCCTCTTCTTTTTCTGTTTTTACATTTTTCAAATCTTTGATAGCTCTTACTTTCAGTGAGCCGACAATCTGTAAGGCAGTGTCTAAACTAATTGGATATTCCATAATATTTGTGCGATTTTTCTTTCTGCAAAGATACAAAAAAAGAAGGAATTTTTATTCCTCCTTTTCTTCTGCTTTAAATGAATTTATTTCATCCGCAATATTTTGTATCAATATATTTTTTTCCTTCTTACTTATAGTAGAACTTAAAATATTAATAATCTTCGAAGCACTATACAACGGAATATTCATGGGAGTATAATAAAAGAAATTATCCTCTTCTATTTGTTCCATGACTCTTATTAATGATGATTTTAATTGCAATCGTATTTCATTTTTAGTTATCACCTGATTTGTAATCTTAAACATCGACAGTAAATGCGCAACATCAGCAAAATAAGTACGCTCGAAGCCAAGTTTCCTCTTTTGGCA
>CAUTLL010000178.1:0-2700 GCA_963539275.1 uncultured Flavobacteriaceae bacterium | reverse complement strand
AATCTATAACATAAAAGCCACTCCCAAAATATAGAAGTGACTTTTATTTTTCCCTAAAACAAGCATTATGCCTGCTCCTCTTGACTTAATAATTTTTGCTTATGAGCTGCTCTTAACTTACCTTGTCTACCAATCACAGATGGCTTAGTAAATTGCTGTCTTGCTCTCAATTGCTTTACAACACCTGTTTTATCATACTTTCTTTTGTATCTTTTCAGTGCTCTATCAATTGATTCTCCGTCTTTTACTTGAACTATTAACATAAATTACATCTCATTTCTGTGCAAATTTAAGATTTTTTCTACAACTCACAAAATAATAGATGAAAAAATTACTTGGGAAAGAGAAATTTTAATCATATTTTAGCACTTTAATTTCAGAAAAGAGATAAATATGAAAAAAATATTCATTGCATTGATTTTATTTACTATCCAAAATTGGAATCACGCACAGGAAATACAAGCCAATGTACAAGTTAATCATAATCAACTACAAGGAAGTAACACACAAGTTTTCAAGACATTAGAAAAAAGTTTAAGCGATTTTATCAATAATACAAGCTGGACAGGTGCTAAATATCAAAATTTCGAAAAAATCAAAAGTAATTTTGCTATTATTATCACTGAAAGACCTACTCAAAATTCATTTACAGCAAACATTGTAGTTCAAGCAAGTCGCCCCGTATATGATAGCCAATACGAAACCCCTTTAATCAATATTAACGACACCCAATTTTCTTTTGAATACATTGAAAATGAAAATCTTATTTTTAATGAGCGAACATTTTCTGGAAAAAACCTAACAGATGTGATTAGTTTTTATATTTACATGATTATTGGGTATGACAGTGATAGCTTCAAACAATTGAGCGGTAATACTTGGTTTGAAAAAGCACAAAAAATCGCACAAAATGCACAAAATCATAATTTTGACGGTTGGCAAAGTTTAGGAAATCAGAGGAGTAGGACAGTTCTTGTCAATAATATTTTAAATGAGCAAAATATCACATTGAGAAATACTTATTATGCCTATCATAGATTAGGACTTGATAATTTCAGCAAACAAAATCAGCTCATTGCAAGACAAACTATTGCAAATGAACTTCTGAAATTAAAAATATATGAAAACAATTTTCAAATGAATTATCCTTTCAATATATTTATTGA
The DNA here is from genome assembly GCA_963539275.1 of uncultured Flavobacteriaceae bacterium. Taxonomy (GTDB): domain Bacteria; phylum Bacteroidota; class Bacteroidia; order Flavobacteriales; family Weeksellaceae; genus JABCPE02. The sequence continues at coordinate 1,534 of CAUTLL010000178.1, read as the reverse complement.
AACGAAAAAAAATGAAATTTTTAATATTTTTGACTCCAATAATAACGGGAGCATTAACATTAGTGAACTGAAAACTCTACTTAATACTTTCTCACCAAAAGATGCTGATAAATGGAACAAACTTAAATAATCATCTATTTTAATTACAAAAATATGCTTTCAAAAATCACAATACAAAATTTTGCACTTATCCAACAACTTCACCTTTCTTTAGGAAAAGGACTACAAGTCATCACTGGAGAAACGGGAGCAGGAAAATCTATTATTTTAGGAGCACTACGCCTTATTATGGGAGAACGGGCAGATTTGAAGTCAATTTCCAATCCAGAAAATAAAAGTATCGTAGAAGCAGAATTCAAACTCAATAAATCTTATTTACCTTTTTTTGAAGAAAATGACTTAGATTTCGAGGAAAAAACCCTTATCCGCAGGGAAATTTTACCCAGCGGAAAATCTCGTGCTTTCATCAATGATGTTCCTGTAACATTAGATGTCTTAAAAGAGCTTTCTCTGAAACTTATTGATATTCATTCTCAATTTGAAACTTCCAATCTTTTCTCCGAAGAATATCAATTCAAAATTATTGACGGACTTTCTGATAACAAACAAATTTTAGAAGTCTTTCAATCCGAATTTCAGCTTTATCAAAAACTAAAAAAACAACTTCAAGAACAAGAAGAATTATTATCTAAAAACAATAAAGAAGCTGATTATCAAAACTTTTTATTAGCCGAATTAGAAGAAATTGATTTAGACAATATTGATTTATACGATATTAAAAATCAAGTCAATGCGGCAGAAAATGCCGAAAATATTTTAGAAAATTTAGGCTATGTTTCAGGAAAGCTTCAACAGGAAGAAATTGGCGTTTTAAATAATCTTTATAATATTAAAAATAAAATTCAGAAAATCACCGAAAACGCTCCACATTTAGAAATTTTAGCCAAAAGACTAGAAGAAACTTACTTGGAACTTAAAGATATTTCTAATGATATAGGATACGAATTAGAAAAAATTGAAGTTAACCCTAAAATATTATCTCAACTTACTGCTCAACTCAATAAAATCAATGGACTTTTTCTAAAACACCAAGCATCTGATATTCCAGAACTTATAACTATCAGAGAGCAATTATCTGCCCAACAGAAAAACTCAAACGATTTAGAAAAAAATATTGAAGAAACCAAAATAGAAATTGAAAACACTCAAAAAAAATTAGAAAAATTAGCAGCTACACTTTCAGAAAATAGAAAAAAAGCTATTCCTAATTTTATCAAAAAAGCAGAAAAATTATTTGGTAATTTAGGTTTAGAAAAAGCAAAAATACAGATAGATCTTACTGATAATAAATATTTTGATAAATTTGGCAAAGAAAAAATTCAGTTTTTATTTCAAGCTAATACTGGATTTCCTCTAAAACCAATACAATCTGCCATATCTGGAGGAGAACGCTCTCGAGTGATGCTCGTTATAAAAAAAATTATGGCAGAAAATGAAGATTTACCTACTTTAATTTTAGATGAAATAGACTCTG
>CAUTLL010000177.1:0-2706 GCA_963539275.1 uncultured Flavobacteriaceae bacterium | reverse complement strand
AAAAATAATTCTGACAATGATATTTTTGATAATAGGAATGCAACTCAAACTCTTTATCAATATAATAACATCGCTAATTTCTCTCAAAAAACTTGGATAGGGAAATTAGATTATGAATTGCCAATCGGTGAATACTCTAAACTTGAAGCAGGAGCAAGATTTGATTATAAAGATAACGATATTGACACCTATTATGCAGGAATTTTAAGCGGAAATACTCTTGTCATCAGTGATGTAACAAGAAGCAATAATTATACTGAAAAAAACTCTGCTTTTTATGCTCAGTTCAGAAGTAAAATTCATCGTTTTGGGTATCAGTTAGGACTCAGAAATGAAAATATTTACATTGATATTCATTCCAATAATTCAGCGGGAGCTTCTCAAAAAAGTAAGTCTTACAGCGAGTTTTTCCCTTCCGCTTTTTTAAGTTATGACATTACGGATAGGAGTCAATTAGGATTAAACTATTCCAGAAGAATCAAAAGACCAAAATCTTTTGAAATCATTCCTGTCATGAGAATACAAAGTGATCCAAATCGATTTATGGGAAATGCCGACTTGAATCCATCTTTTGTAAATTCTTTTGAATTAAGTTATAACTACACAAGAAGCAAATGGAATATTAACCCCACTCTTTACTATAAAAGAGCAACAGATGCTATTGATTTTTTGACAATAGAAGGTACTTATATCAATCCATTTACTGGAAGTACTTCTGATTATATCCTTTCCACACCTTATAATTTAGGTACAGAAAATAAATTTGGTTTAGATTTGAATTATAGTATAAGTCCTACAAATTGGTTAAAACTATTTGGTAATATAAATCTATTCAGATATAAAAATGAAATATCTTATAATAATATGATTACGACTAATGAAGGAAACTCAACTAAGGCTAAGATTACAGCTGGATTTCGATTAGATAAAAGTCTAAATATCCAAATGCAAGGAGATTTCCGTGGAGGACAAAAATCATATAACACTACACAAAAAGAATCTTATTCCATGAATTTTGGAATCAGTAAGAATATTTGGAATAATATGGGAACTATCGGATTCAGTATTCAAGATATTTTCAATAGTAGAAAAATGAAATCATACACAGACTCCGATACCTTTACCCGATATGCAGAAATGCAAATGAGACCAAGACAATTTATGTTTACTTTCTCCTACCGTTTCAAAAATAATGATGTGAAAGAAAGTAATCCTAAAAAGAACATTCCTCAAAATGATGACATCGATGACAATAATGTCTTATTATAGTCAGTAAAAACTTCTCATCAACATATATTGTGTGAAACAATGTCACGACAGAATGTCTTAGTATATTTTTACACACTGATAATCAATATTATTTCAATATTTTTATAAAAATAAAATTTTATATAAAACATTTAGCACATTTTTTGCTCTAGTATAGATACTTAAATAATTATTACAATGAAAAAATTAATTTTACCAGCTCTAATCTTCGGAGCAATTGCAGTAAGTTGTAAAAAAGAAGAAGCACAAACTGCAGAAAGTACTTCTACTGAACAAGTTGCACAAGCTGAACAAGCAGAAGTCAATGATGAAAATGTTACTACTTTCGAGGGAACACTTCCATGTGCAGATTGTTCTGGGATAGAAACTAAACTTATCCTAAACAAGGCTGATAATACTTACACAGTAGAAAGCAAGTATGTAGGTAAAGAAAATGGAGAATTTGCAGATAAAGGTACTTTTGAAACGAGTGCAGATGGTAAATACATTACACTAAAAGGACAGGATCCTGCAATGACATCTGTATATCACATCTCTGACGATACTGCTTATTTAGTTACTAAAGTAGGTGATACTGAACTAAAAGAAGATTACAAACTTTCTAAAAAATAAATTTCTATTTATTTTTTACAAAAAGGAAGAGTATAGTTACTCTTCCTTTTTTATCTCTGCAATTTTTCGCCAAAACTTAAATCCCCAGCATCTCCTAAACCTGGAGTTATATAGCCTTTATCTGTAAGCTTCTCATCTAAGGCACCTATCCAAATATAAGCCTCTGGATAAGCTTTATTTATAGCTTTTAATCCTTGCTCACTTGCAATCGCTGCCACAATATGCATTTGACTTGGAGTACCATTTGTTAATAAATCTTTTATAGCTTCTATCAGTGATGCTCCTGTAGCAAGCATTGGGTCCGCAACAATTAAAGGTCTACCCTCTAAATTAGGACAAGTCAAATAATCCTGCTTAATACTAAAATAATCATTCGCATCATGTTTTCTATACGCTGCAACGAAACCACAATCAGCCTTATCAAAGTAATTTAATACTCCTTGAAATAAAGGTATCCCCGCTCTTAAAATGGTGGTAATGACAGGCTGAACATCTATCTCCTTTACTTTTATTTTATCCAATGGAGTTGTAATTTCCATTTCTTTATAAGGAATATTTTTACTAATCTCAAAAGCCGCAATCTCTCCTATTCGCTCCATATTCCTGCGAAATTTCATTCTATCCACTTGGACATCAATATTTCGCAATTCATTAATCCAAGAGTTTACTAACGAAAATTCATCTGAAAGAATGTGTATCATCTCAATATTATTTTTTATTGGTTTTTCTACAAAACAAATCCTCTTTTTTAATTAAAGAAAGAAGGAAATAAAACTATTTTTGACGGAAATACACCTCTATAGGCACTCCCTTAAAATCAAAATT
>CAUTLL010000176.1:0-2721 GCA_963539275.1 uncultured Flavobacteriaceae bacterium | reverse complement strand
AATTCTTACTTTAGCAATAAAAGAGGAGTTTCCTAATACTTCCCAATATTTTAATCCGTGATATCCAGGAGAAGGCTCAGTAAATTCAGGAAATTTTCCGTTTGCCCAATTAAAATTTCCTCCATCTATAATTGCACCACCTAAAGAAGTTCCATTTCCTCCGATATATTTTGTTAAAGAATGTATTACGATATTTGCACCATATTTTATAGGGTTTAATAAAGCCGGAGTAGCTACAGTGTTATCTACAATTAAAGGAATATTATGCTTTTGAGCGATTTGAGCAATGAGTTCTATATCTTGAACATCAAGTTTGGGGTTTCCTAAAGATTCTATAAAAATAGCTCGGGTATTTTCTTTAATAGCTTTCTCATAGTTTTCTATGGAGGAAGAATCTACAAAAGATGTGGTAATACCGAATCTTGGTAGAGTTACATTTAGAAGATTATAAGTACCTCCGTATAAACTGCTTGAAGCTACAATATGGTCTCCTGTTTTTAAAAGAGTCTGTAGTGCTGTTATAATGGCTGCTGTTCCTGATGCGGTTACTACTGCTCCAATTCCTCCTTCTAATGCAGTTAATCTTTGCTCCAAAATATCGTTAGTAGGGTTGTTTAGTCTTGTGTAAATATATCCTGTTTCCGAGAGGTTAAATCGATTAGCAGCTTGGTCTGCATTTTCAAAAACATACGAAGTGGTTTGGTAAATAGGAACTGCTCTTGTTCCTTGTGTTGTTGAAGCATTGTGTCCTGTGTGTAGTGCTTGTGTTGCTGGTTTTAAATTACTCATAATTATATATTTTAAAGATTAAATACTAAAAAAGCCCCTGTTTTTACAGAGGCTTATCTAATTTATTTTTTACGAAATTAAGACAATAAAATCCCTCTATACAATATTTTGTATTGCATAGACATCATCATTTTGTTGTTAAGGGATATAATAATCATTGTTTTTAATCAAAATCTTTTGCGAAGATATAAAAAACTTTTAAGTAACCAAAAAAATTATACTAATTTTGATAGAGTTTCATAACTACCGCCATTGAAGACATTGTCAAGTCCTTCATTTTTGAAAAAATCAGTGGCTTTTCCACTTCGGTTTCCACTTCGGCAGAAGAAGATGATATTTCCTTCAAGGCTAAGAATGTCATTTTTACGCTCTTCTATTTCTCCCAAAGGAATGTTGGTAGCACCTTCTATCGCTCCATCAGTAATAAGTTCTTCTGGCTCACGAACATCAATTAAGTGATAATTTCCTGCATCTAAAATTTTCTGAATATCCATTTTGATTATTTGTATTAAGGATTAAAATAATTTCAAAGATATAATTTTTGTCAAATATATAAAAAATAATACCTTAGCACGATAAATATGAGTAAAAAATCGGAATATTCGAAGTTAATAAAGCAAAAAGCTGAAAAATTTGGTTTTCAGGGATGTGGAATATCTAAAGCAACATTTTTAGAGGAAGAAGCATTTGGTTTAGAAAAATGGCTCAAAGCGGGATTTCATGGAGAGATGAGTTATATGGAAAATCATTTTGATAAGCGTTTAGACCCCAGACTTTTAGTAGAGGGAGCAAAATCTATAATTTCATTGTCTTATAATTATTATCCTAATTATCAAATTTCTAGGGAGGATAATTTTAAGATTGCAAAGTATGCTTATGGAGAGGATTATCATGATGTGATTAAGGATATTCTTCGTGAAATGGTAGCAGAGTTGCAAGAAGAAATAGGAGAATTTGGGTTTCGGGTGTTTGTAGATTCTGCACCTGTGATGGAGAGGGTGTGGGCGAGGCGTTCTGGGATTGGTTGGCTTGGGAAAAATGGTAATATGATTAGTAAAAAATATGGTTCTTTTTTCTTTTTATCGGAGATTATTTGTGATTTGGAGTTAGAAGAAGATGGGGCGGTTGCGGATTATTGTGGCAAATGTACCCGTTGTATAGATGCTTGTCCTACGCAGGCAATTTTAGATAATCATATTATTGACGGAAGTAAATGTATTTCTTATGCTACAATAGAATTAAAGAATGAAATTCCTGATTATTTTCAAGGGAAAATGGATGATTGGATTTTTGGTTGTGATGTTTGTCAAGATGTTTGCCCTTGGAATAGGTTTTCGGCTCCACACTCGGAGGAGAGATTTGCTTTGAAGAAATTTAGTGAATTAAGAAAGTCGGAATGGAAAGATTTGACCCAAGAGATTTTTTCAGAAATTTTCAGAAAATCTCCAGTAAAAAGGACTAAATTTTCCGGACTGATGAGAAATATTCAGTTTTTAGATGGAGAATAATTTATAATAATTGAAATTTAGAGAACTTATGTTTTTGGATATTCTATTTCCTAATCGCTGTATAGGGTGTGGAGAGATCATTTCTAAGGAGGAGATTGTATGCGTGGGGTGTTTGGAAAAAATTAGTTTTACACATTGGGAATTCGAAGATAACTTATTGAGAAGAAAAGCAGAGTTTTTGTTTCCGTTAGAGAAGGCTTTTGCGTTGATGTTTTTCGAGCAGAAAGGTCTTTCTAGGAAAATAATACATCAATTAAAATACAGAAATCAAGAAAAGGTAGGAAGGGTTCTTGCGGAATGGGTAATAGAAAGGTTAAGTTTTATAGGGGAAAAACCTGATATGTTGCTTCCAGTTCCTCTGCACCCAAAGAAAATGAAAGAACGAGGGTATAATCAATTACATCTCTTTACGAAGATTTTGTCA
>CAUTLL010000175.1:0-2726 GCA_963539275.1 uncultured Flavobacteriaceae bacterium | reverse complement strand
TTTTTCTAATGCTTTTTCATAATCCCATTTTACGATATTTTTCAGATTAGAATAAAGATTTACTCCATCATTTTTAGACTCTATCACTAATTTAGAATAATCTTCCCATTTATCTGGATAGGCTATTTTAACATTAAATTTACTTAATTTCTCCAACGCCTTTTCTTTAGTTGTTTCTGACATCCAATCTAAATTATTGATATGCTGGCGATAAGATTTTTTTAAATAATCAATCATTACCTCCATTTCTTTTTTAGCTTCTGGAGAAAAATATCTTTGTACATAAATCTTCCCAAACGCCTCACCTAATCTACCATTGATCAGACTTAAAGCCCTCTTATCCATCGGTCTCTGTACTTGTTGTCCTTGAAGATACTGTCCATAAAATGCAAAACTCAAATCATCAAGACGCTGATTCAAATAAGCTGTATTATCTGAAACCAAATGTACTTTCAAATAATCTTTTATCAGTTCTAAATTATTAGGATTAATAAATTTATCTAAATTCTCATAATATTTCAACTCCCCAATAATTACTCTATCCGTATTTACTCCAGCTCCTTTAAGATAATTCACCAAATTAATATTCTTACTAATTTTCGCTAATTCTTCCATAGTTTTGGGATTATAACGCTTATTAGCATCCCGTCCTTCTTCATTAGTAAGGTAAGTTTTAGCAAAACTTTTTTCAAGAGCTACAACTCTTTGTGCTTTTTCAGTTGCATTTTTCTCTCCTATAATTTCTAACAAAGAGGCTACATATTTCGTATATTCATTAAGAGTTTTACGATTATCCTCATTCTCTTTTTGATAATAATCCTTACCTAAACCAAGAGATGCCGAACTTAAATACACTGCATTCATCTTAGAATTTTTCAAATCCCCACTAATACCCCAATCAAATAAAGGATTATTTTCTTCTTTCACCGCTTCTATAAGATACTTTTGAAGATCTTTCATGTTTTTGATCGCGTCTATTTTTGCCAAATCCCCTTTAATTGGATTTATTCCATCTGCATTACGCTTATCCATATCCATGTAAGTTGCATACAAATCCTGAATCTTTTGACCTTCTGTTCCTTTCTCGTATTTTTCAGTAAGAATATTTTTTAAGATAGAAAGAGAATTTTCATCTGTTTTCTCTCTCAACTCATTAAAAGACCCCCAAGATGACTTATCTGCTGGGATAACCGCCGTTTTCATCCAACCACCATTAACATAATTATAAAAATCATCTTGTGGTCTTACAGACTTATCCATAAATTCTATACTGATTCCATGGTCATGCTGATGCTCTTTTACTGTCATTTTCACTTCTTCTTGCAAAGGTAAATCATTCTTTACTACTTTCTGTGTAGAACAAGATTGTAAAAAAAACGCTCCTACTAACACAGAAATTCCTAATGTTGAAATTTTCATTTTACTCTAAATATTTGATTGTTTTATTATTTTTATAAAAGATTAAAAAACATGTCTATCTGCACGATAAGAACTTCTCACCAATGGAGAACTCTCCACATGCCTAAACCCTAAGCCTTCCGCAAAAACTCTATATTCCTCAAACTCTTCTAATGGTATAAATCTTTTCACTGGCAAATGCTTCTTACTCGGCTGAAGATATTGCCCCAAAGTAATCACATCTACATTCGCTTTTCTAATATCCTCAATAGTCTGAAAAACTTCATCCTTTTCTTCACCCAACCCCAGCATTATTCCTGTTTTTGTTCGCCTCTGTCCTGAATCTTTAATATATTTCAGTACATCTAAACTCTTTTCATATTTCGCCTGGATTCTCACCTCTCTAGTCAATCTTTTCACTGTTTCCATATTATGAGAAATCACTTCTGGAGCAACCTCTACCACCCTATCAATATGCTTTGTTATTCCTTGAAAATCTGGAATAAGAGTTTCCAATGTCGTTCCTGGTGCGATTCTTCTCACTGCATTCACCGTTTCCGCCCAAAGAATTGAGCCCATATCCTTCAAGTCATCTCTATCCACTGAGGTCAAAACTGCATGTTTTATTTTCATTAACTTAATAGACCGAGCTACTTTCTCTGGCTCTTCCCAATTTACCTCCATTGGTTTTCCTGTCTTCACTCCACAGAAACCACACGAACGAGTACATATATTCCCTAAAATCATAAAAGTAGCAGTTCCCTCTCCCCAGCACTCTCCCATATTAGGACAAGAACCACTTTGGCAAATAGTATTTAACTTATACTTATCCACCAAAGACCTCAATTCTCTATAATTTTTTCCCGTAGGGAGCTTTACCCTAATCCATTTTGGTTTATTAGTTGTTGTATTACATTCCAAAGATTCTACACTCATTATATATTTTCTTAAAAACTCCTTCAATTTTCTCAGTACCCATAGATCCTTTTTATTTCAAATCCAAAAAGATTAGGACAAATATAATAAAATATATTAATTCCATTTTATTGCTATTTTCTCCCTTTTATATTCTTCATTTTTCTTAGCTAAAAAACATAAATGATATTTTCATTTGAAAAAAAATCATTTTTTCTTGGTAGATATTAAAAAATTATCTACATTTGCAAACCAATAAACAACAATGTACACTTTTGTAGTTTACAGTTTTGTTTTTAGGCCCTATAACTCAGTTGGTTAGAGTAACTGACTCATAATCAGTAAGTCCCTGGTTCGAGCCCAAGTGGGGCCACACTTTATAAAACACTTTCAAAGAAAATTTGAAAGTGTTT
>CAUTLL010000174.1:0-2729 GCA_963539275.1 uncultured Flavobacteriaceae bacterium | reverse complement strand
AATACAAAGGAATGAGAGTAAAAGATATATTTCAAAAGGATATTGGTTATTTCGGTTGGATTCAAAATTCTGACTTTCCACTTTATACAAAAAAAGTATTGACAGCAATTCAGTTGAGAAGTAAATTTTAGTTTGATAATATTTAGAGTAAAAAACTTTTATGAAAATTAGTTTTTTCTGAAAAAAAATGATTACCTTTATTGGACTAAAAATAAAGAATTATGGCAGTGATTATTTTACCAGTAGATTTTGGAAAGACAACAGATAAATTGGTGGAAGGAGCAGTTAAATTTGCTAAAGAAGCCAATGGGAAAATATGTTTAATTCACATTGCACCTATGGATATAGGTTTTTCTGTGGGAGATTTAGGGATGCAGTATATTCCTGAAATGGAGGAGAATGAAATTAAGCAAGAGTTGTTAGAAATTAATGCTTTAGAACAAAGGATTGTAGCACAAGGGGTAGATTGTGAACATTTATTAAAGCAAGGAATAGCCAAGGAAATGATTTTAGAATACGCCAAAGATAAAAAGGCGGATTACATCGTTATGGGTTCTCATGGAAGAAGTGGGCTTTATGATGTTTTTATTGGAAGTTTAACAAAAGAACTAACAAAACTATCCCCAATTCCTGTGCTGGTAATTCCTTGCCATGAATAAAAAATCAAAACTCTTATGTCTTTTTAGGTGTAAGAGTTTTTTGTTTTTAAGGATAAAATAAAAAAAATCGTAATTTTGAGGCATTATTAAATTTGATAAATGCTAAATATCCAAGAAATAAGAAATCAGTTTCCTATTTTTAATACTTTGATTCATCAAAAACCTTTGGTGTATCTAGATAATGCAGCTACTTCGCAGAAGCCAACTTCCGTATTGGAAGCATGGGGAAATTACTATAAAACATTGAATGCTAATGTACATCGGGGAATTCATACATTAAGTCAATTAGCTACGGAAGAGATGGAATTGGCAAGGAAAAAGGTGCAGAATTTCATCAATGCCAAAGAAAGTAAGGAGGTTATTTTTACCAAAGGAACTACTGAGGGGATTAATCTAATTGCTTATTCGGTGAGTCATTTAATTAAGGAAGGAGATGAAATTATAATTTCCCATTTAGAGCATCATTCTAATATTGTGCCTTGGCAAATGCTTTGTGAGAGAACAGGAGCGAAGTTGAGAGTCATTCCTATAGATGAAAATGGAATTTTACAAATAGAAGTTTTAGATGATTGGCTTTCGGAGAAAACTAAAATAGTTTCTGTAAATCAAGTTTCTAATGCTTTAGGGATAGTAAATCCGATAGGAGAAATAATATTTAAAGTTAGAAAGAATTCTGATGCCTTGGTAGTGATTGATGGGGCTCAGTCGGTTCCGCATTTTCAAATAGATGTGCAGAAAATGGATTGTGATTTTTTTGTATTTTCTGGGCATAAAATGTATGCACCTATGGGGACGGGGATTTTATACGGAAAAGAAAAATCATTGAATTTATTAAAACCTTTTCATGGAGGAGGAGAGATGATTGCAACTTGTTCTTTTGAAAGGACTACTTATGCGGATTTGCCATTTCGTTTTGAAGCTGGAACTCCTAATGTAGGAGGGAATATCGCTCTCGGAGTAGCAATTGATTTTATGCAAAGTATTGGTCAAGAAAACATTAGAAAACACGAAGAAAATTTGTTAAAATATGCAGAGAAGCAATTTGAACAAATAGATGGAATTCATATTTATGGGAAAAAGGCAGATAGAGTGGGAGTATTATCTTTTAATATGGAAGGAAATGGAATTGCCTCTGATGTGGGAATGATTTTGGATAAGATGGGAATTGCTGTGAGGACAGGGCATCATTGTACTCAGCCAATAATGGATTTCTTTGGAGTTGCAGGGACGGTGAGGGCGAGTTTTGCTGTATATAATACTTTTGAAGAGGTCGACAAGTTGGTAGAAGGAGTGATAAAAGCACAAAAAATGTTAAATTGATATAAAAATAGTAAATGATAAAGGTAGGTTTAGTAGGTGCAGGGCATCTTGGAAAAATTCATTTAAGGTTGTTAAATCAGTCTGAAAAATATCAGTTGGTAGGTTTTAATGATAAGGACATAGAAAATGCAAAAAAAATAGAAAAAGAATTTGGATATAAATTTTATGAAAATTTAGATGAACTTTTGGAAAAGATAGAAATGTTGGATATTGTTACGCCTACTTTTTATCATCATCATTATGCCAAAATTGCTATAGAGAGAGGGTTAAATTTCTTTATAGAAAAACCTGTTACTCAAACTTTGGAACAAGCAGAAGAGCTGATAAGTCTTTGTCAGGAAAGAGATATTAAAGCTCAAGTAGGGCATGTGGAGAGATATAATCCAGCATTCATTGCGACAAAGCCTTTTATTGATGAGCCAATGTTCATAGAAATTCATCGTTTGGCGGAGTTTAATCCTCGAGGGACGGATGTTTCAGTAGTTTTAGATTTAATGATTCATGATTTGGATATTTTGCTTTCTGTGGTTAAGTCTCCAGTGAAAGAAATCCATGCAAGCGGGGTATGTGTAGTGAGTAAATCCCCAGATATTGCCAATGCAAGAATAGAATTTGAGAATGGTTGTGTGGCTAATTTGACGACGAGCAGGATTTCCATGAAAGCGATGAGAAAAAGTCGTTTTTTCCAAAAAGATGCTTATATTTCAGTGGATTTCTTGGAGAAAAAATCTGAAGTTATTAGTATGAAAC
>CAUTLL010000173.1:0-2738 GCA_963539275.1 uncultured Flavobacteriaceae bacterium | reverse complement strand
CATCTACATACCTTACAAAGTGAGGAGAGCCTGTGTTCAGCTCAAAGTCCTTACCGATGTTTTTAATGTCGGCGACATCAATCATTTTCAATTTCACGATATTGTCTTTAATCTCCGCTTCATGTAATCCATCTATAGCATTAAAAACACATTTCTCCTGAAAAACATTTAGAAAATGAGCGAAAGCAACGAGGCTCCTTCCGCCGTTACCGCACATCGTGCCTTCTCTTCCGTCCGAGTTATAATAAACCATTTGGAAGTCCAGAGAGGGATGATTCTCTAATAAAATCAGTCCATCTCCACCGATTCCAAAACGGCGGTCACACATTTTTTTGATAAGTTCGGTGTTATCTTTTGGAAATGATAGGTCTCTGTTGTCTATCATGATGAAATCATTTCCCGTACCTTGGTATTTATAGAAATTCATTGTATAAAACATTAAGTAAGAGCTAATAAAGATTAGAAATCTTCACGCCTAAAAATAGTTGCCAAAAATAATATTTTTTTATGATAAATCAAGAGCTTAATTTTTTAGTTAAGTATCTTTTTCATACATTTGTCTAAAGTTTCGGAGAAATATAAATTGAGAAAACTTTATGAATGAAATAGTCTTCAAAGGTGTTTTGATATTGGCTTTATTTACCTTATCAATGGGTGTGGCTGCATATTCTACTTGGGCAGAGAGAAAGGTGGCGGCATTTCTACAAGATAGAATAGGCCCGAATAGAGCTGGTTTCTGGGGACTTTTACAGCCTTTGGCCGATGGAGGAAAGTTTTTTTTCAAGGAAGATTTTATACCAAAAGGGGCAGATAAATTTTTGTTCATTTTAGGGCCAGGTTTGACGATGTTTATCTCTCTGATTACCGGAGCGGTAATTCCTTGGGGAAAATCATTAAGCATTTTAGGCGATACTTTTGATTTACAAGTCGCGAATATAGATGTTGGGATATTATATTTATTAGGAATGGTATCTATTGGAGTGTATGGAGTGATGATTGGTGGTTGGGCATCTAATAATAAATATTCTTTAATAGGAGCTATTCGGGCTTCTTCTCAAATGATTTCTTATGAATTGGCAATGGGATTGGCATTGCTTTCCATTATTCTTATGAATGGTTCTTTGGATTTGAAGGTAATTGTCGAAAATCAGGCAGAGATGAGATGGAATATTTTCTATCAGCCGATTGCTTTTTTGATATTTTTCACGGCGGCATTAGCGGAATGCAATAGACATCCGTTTGACCTTTCTGAATGTGAAACGGAACTGGTGGGAGGATTTCATACGGAATATAGTTCTATGAAATTGGGATTATATCTTTTTGGAGAGTATGTGAATATGTTTATTTCTTGTGCTTTAATGTCGGCATTATTTTTTGGTGGTTATAATTTTTTAGGATTAAATTATATCGGTGAGAAATTAGGTGAAAATATAGAAGGAATATTAAGTATAATTATATTTTTAGGTAAAACATTTTTCTTAATATTTGTTTTTATGTGGATAAGATGGACGCTTCCGCGTTTCCGATATGACCAGTTGATGCATCTCGGATGGAGAATCTTAATTCCTTTGGCACTAGTCAATTTGCTTGTAACAGGTGCAGTATTATTATTTTTAGAATAAATGAAATAAAGAGCAAAAGATGAAACTTACGAATCGTTCCAAAGTAGTATCTAATAAAAAGATGTCTTTTGCGGAAAAGATGTATATCCCTGCTGTGGTTAAAGGAATGGGAATAACGATAAGACATATGTTTCAGAAGGGAGGTACTTTGCATTATCCTGAAGAACAAAGAGAGTTTTCTAAAATATGGAGAGGAAAACATATTTTGAAAAGAGATGAAGAGGGGAGAGAGAGATGTACTGCATGTGGACTGTGTGCAGTAGTTTGTCCTGCTGAAGCGATTACAATGACTGCTGCGGAACGAAAAGCAAATGAAAGACATTTGTACAGAGAAGAGAAATATGCAGAGATTTATGAAATCAATATGTTGAGGTGTATTTTTTGTGGAATGTGTGAAGAGGCATGTCCTAAATCAGCAATATATCTTACGGATAATTTAGTAGATGTAGGGAAGAATAGAGAGGATTTTATCTATGGTAAAGATAGGCTTTTAGAATCCAAAGAAAATCCTTATGATATTACAGAAAGGTTGAAAAAATCATATAAAAAAGATTGATGGAGTTATTTTTATTTTATTTTTTAGGTGGATTATCTATATTCAGTGCGTTGTATTTCGTGTTGGCAAGACATCCTTTGCATAGTATTTTATCATTGATTGTTACTTTTTTTTCCGTGGCGGGATTATATATATTATTGAATGCTCAGTTTTTAGGAGTTGTTCAAATTGTTGTATACGCAGGAGCAATAATGGTACTTTTTCTTTATATTTTAATGATGCTTAATTTGAATCAAGTAGATGAAATAGGGAAGAGTGGTCAGATGAAAATTCTTTCGGTATTTGCTGCAGGTCTTTTATTGATAGGTGTTCTGGGTTCATATCGTGGATATGTAGAAGATAAAATAGAACATATAGATGTAGAAGTGGGACTGACAAAAAACTTGGGGAAGATTTTATTTAACGAGTATATTTTGCCTTTTGAATTGGCATCTATTTTAATTTTATCAGGAATTGTAGGTTCTGTATTAATAGGAAAAAAAGACTTATAAAAAATCCCTTCTCTCAATAAAGAAGGGAAAAATAGATGGGCACCCAAACCAAACTTCTTCCATTTGACA
>CAUTLL010000172.1:0-2739 GCA_963539275.1 uncultured Flavobacteriaceae bacterium | reverse complement strand
TTATTGTAATCTCTATTTTTTTGAAGCCCTATAGCAGCATATTCCCATTCTACCTCTGTAGGAAGTCTATATTTAGGTACCACACCTGAAGTAGCATTCCTATTAGCTGCCATAATTCTGGAATTTTTAGTTTTAATTCCTGTCTTTTGCTCCAATCTTTTTTCGTTAAGATAGGCTTGCATTTCAGGATCATTAGCTTTGTATTTATCTAAACTAAATGTATTAGAACCTTGATTATTACCATCATTTGCATAAAAATCTTTACTAATTACACCTTGATCTATTAACGCTTTTTCGTTAGCTCTATCTGTTAACCAATCACAATATCTTGAAGCTTGTGTCCAAGATACTCCCACTACTGGATAATAATCATATTCTGGTGAACGGAAATAAGTCTCTGCATAATCATTTCTTGACATTTTATTATTCCATACCAATGTATCAGGTAATGCTCCTGAATAAATATTTTTGAAACTTGGGTCAGAAGATGGGAAAACAAACTTTAACCAAGTTACATACTCTCGATATTCATAATTAGTAATCTCTGTTTCACCAATAAAAAATGAACTTACTTGCATTCTTCTCGGAGTATTGTTCCAATCATGCATTACATCATCTTTTACTAATCCCATAGTGAAAGAACCTCCAGCTACATAAACCATTCCTGGCCAACCTTTTTGGTTTTGTTTCTTACCCGTAAAAAACCAACCTTTTTGATCATTAGGTTTCCAGCCTGTTCTACTGGTAAAACCTTTGGTTCCTCCTCCACTCTTAGTGCCACCACTACCGCAACTTACCAATAGTGTTATCGCTCCCAAAGCAGATAATGAATATAACTTTAATTTTTTCATAACAATATATTCTGTATGATTATCTAAATTTCAAACTACAAAGAAAAATAATTTATTCCTTTAATCAAAATAAACGATTATTTTTTTAATAAAATTTACCTATTTTTTATACATAAGATCATGTAGTACCTTCTTTATTATTTTGCTCTAAATATTGATAATGATTCCATAATAACCTGATTTCATGATAATCAAAATCATCTGGAAGAATGTTTTTCCAATTTGTGAGAGATTCTTGTGGCTTTTCTTGAAAAGTTTTTTCAAAAATTATTCTTTTTTCTTCACTAATAATTTTACTTAAATCCAAAATTCCTTGTTCTGCAAATTTGGCTAAATGCCCAACGATAGTACTATAAGCAAGCCCTCTTTCCTTGGCTATTTGTTCCAAATCTTTCCCTTCTTCAAACATTTTATAAGTAATAACATGCGTTGGCACTTTCGCTATTTTAGTACTTATTTTTACTTCTTTTTCTGCATTAAATAAAGGGGTGTCTAATAATTTTACTTGCATCAAATCTTTCAAGAAATCCTCTATATCTTCTATCCAAATTTTAAGAATTTCATTATGTTCTTTCAAGCCCTGTTCTCCTTTTGTGATAGAATAAAATTGTTTCAGTGGCTCAAATATTCGCTCATTTATTTTATCAAAAAAGAAATTTACCCCTCCCCTAGCTTTATTTTCTATATCAACCCAATCATTTTGATTTTGAGTAAATTTTTCTGTTTTTGACAATAAAACTTTCTCAAATTTCATATAAATATCAATAAGTTGAGTAATATTATTTTTTAATGAAACATAAATTTCTTTTACTTGGTTTTGATTCAAATTCTCCATTTTCAAAGCAATTTTATGCCAATCTTCCAAAGAATTATAAAACCAATGCATATCATTGTATTTCAATACTTTTCTAATACAATAATCATATTTTTCTGCCTCTAAAATTTCGTTTATTTTATCATTTGCTTTGGTATGTTCCTGAAAAGTACAAATTCTTTTATCACTGAATATTACATCTGGAGTGATTTTAGATTTCAAATAAATTCCCTCCAAGGTTCTACATCTAGAAAGAGCAACATAAACTTGTCCAGAAGTAAAGCTTTTTCCTGCATCTATGATTAACTTATCAAAGGTTAATCCTTGACTTTTATGAATAGTAACCGCCCAAGCCAGACGAATAGGATATTGCTCAAAACTACCAATAACCTCCTCTTCTATCTGTTTTTCTGTACCAAGAGTATATTTTTTTTGTTCCCAAACTTCTTTTCTAAGAACTATTTCTTCTTCCGTTCCTTCTAAAATTACATATATTTTATCCTCTGTTAAACGAGAAATCTCAGCTAATTTTCCGTTAAAATATTTCTTATCTGCAGAACTATCATTTCGGATAAACATAATTTGAGCCCCAATTTTTAACTCTAAAATTTCTTCATTAGGATATTGACTTTCCTTAAAATCTCCATAAACAGAAGCTTTATAGAAATAAGAAGGCGTTTTAAGTTCATTCAATTTTTTACGATTAATTTCATCCGCCATTTTGTTGTGTGAACAAAGATGAATAATAGGCTCTTTATTAGGTTCAAAATCAGGAAAATATCGCTCATTTAATAAATCAAAATCTATTTCCTCAATATTACCATCGCGAATTGCATTGAGTAAATCTAAAAATTTCTTATCTTTCTGACGAAAAACTTCTGTAAGCTCGAGAGTCAATAAATCTATTTCCTCCAAAGATTTGGCATCAAAAAAGAATTCAGAATTATAATATTGCTTAAAAATGTATTCTTGCTCCTCTTTAACAACAGGAGGCAACTGATATAAATCCCCAATAAAAAGCATTTGAACTCCACCAAATTTATGCTGATTTCGGCGAACGCTTCTTAATGCAAA
>CAUTLL010000171.1:0-2764 GCA_963539275.1 uncultured Flavobacteriaceae bacterium | reverse complement strand
CCAAATAAATGCACAAGGAACAGATATCAATACCGAGCATTCTTTTCCTGTGGTGGTGGATATCATTGGTCCTATTGTAAAATATACCTCTTGGTATGCCTACGGCACTCAATTTTATGGAAGAGTATTAAAAGCCTTAGACCAGAACTCAAAAGTCTCGGGCATCGTTCTTAATATCGACAGCGGTGGCGGTATGGTCTCGGGAACTGCCGAACTAACCTCCATCATCAAAGGACTGAAAACACCTACTATCTCATACACCAGCGGTTATCAATGCTCCGCTGCATTAGATATCGCCTCTGGGTGCCAATATCACATGGCTTCTGCTCATGCAGATTTAATCGGAAGTATCGGCACAATGCTCTCCTACCAAGATTTTTCGGCTTTATTTGAAAAATATGGGGCAAAAATTTACGAAATCTACGCTCCACAATCCACCGAAAAAAATCAAGAATTCCGAGAACTTGTCAAAGGTAATGAAACCCTTTACAAAGAACGATTGAGCCAATTAGCCGATGATTTTATCCAAAGAATGAAAGAAAACTTTGGTGAAAAACTTAAAGATGATGGACATGTCTTTAAAGGAAAAACCTATTCCCCAAAAGAAGCATTAGCCATCGGACTTATTGATGAAATCGGAAGTTTAGAAGACGCTTTAAAGAAATTTTAATATTATGAAATACACAAAATTAACCGCCCTTTTGGGACTTGCAGAAATCACTCTACATTCTGGAACATTCAGCATGGGAACGCCCTTTGCGAAACTTAATGAAGAACAATTAGACCTCATTGAAAATGCCTTGGCTAAAGATCAGGAAAATGACATCATCGCCCTTCAAAATCAGCTTACGGAAGCTACTACCAAGGCTTCAGCCTTTGAAAAAATCACCACTGAAACAGCTAAAGCTATAGAAACCGCAATGCAAACCGCAGGACTGGAAAAACAAGAAGGCATGATAGAAAATATCAATCTTTTAGCAGAAAAATGCAAAGAGTTCGGAGAAGATAAAAACCGCCATTCCTTCCCTGATAACAACGGAAAAGAGGAAGGCTCAGAGGAGCTTATTGATGGATATTTAGACCCAAAAGATTTTCATAACCAATTGATAAATAATTTATAACATGAATAAGACATTAAAAATTGATGCAATTCGTAATGAACTAGTAAGATATGTAGGAACTCAGCCCAAGGCTTTTCAGTCTGCTATTTTATCTAACGAAATTACCATCAATAGATTAGCAAAAACCATCACCAAAGTCAAAGGGCACTACCCTAGCGTTCAAGCTCTAATGAGTCATGTAGTGCAGATTTTTGACTCTAAAACATTTACCCCATATGGTGATATTCAGTTCATGAAAAAGGACTTGAAAAACTATCACCAAAAGGTAGATTTTGTGCTTGACCCTACGGAGATTTTAGGCTCCATCTATGAGGACTCATATGATGAAGCTACGAATCCTTTACAGCAAAAGAGCATCTCCAAAATGGCTATCCAGATGCTAAAAAATAAAGTGATTGATGATGTCAATATTCTCTCCATTTCTGGTGTCTATGATGCCACAAAAGCAGGTCTTGCTGCACCTGTATTTGGAGCTTCTATGAATGGTCTGAATAAAATCCACGAAATCATCACTGCAGATACGGATAATCCTGTTTTCTCCATTCCTGGGAATGCCATAACTTCTGCAAATATTTTAGATGAAGTAACGGAATTTGAAAGGCAAATCCCTACGCTAATAAAGCCAAGAGTGAAGAAAATCATCATGAGCCTAAATGATGCTGAAAATTACCATATCGCCTACGAAGATAGATTTGGACAAAATAAATTCCAAAACAATGCCATGAGAACCCGCCTTGGAAATCGTGAAATCATCGGTATTCCACATCTCACATCTGGCACTATCATCGCTACAGTAGAGGGCAACTTCCTTAGATTGATTGATGAAATTGACAATCCTGCTACCATCACCAGCATTCAAGTTCATGACAGAATCTTGAAGGTATTGGGTGAGTTTTCTCTTGGTTATGACTATGCGATCAATCAGCTCGTTTTCATGCATACTGTCGATGGCTCTAAAAAACGAGGTCTGAACAATGCCGACCAAAACAAACTGATTTATCCTTCCGAAAATCTAATTGTATAAAATAACACAGGGCTATAAAGTCTCCTATTTATAGCCCTTTTTATAAAATCAATCCTATGGAAAAAGACAAAAAAACAGAAGAAGAAATCCAAGACACTCAGATACAAGCCGTGAATGAACATCTTGAAGACTCCATTTCAGAAAGAGAAAAAATCTTGGAACAAACAGAAATAGAGCTCCACCAAAGAGAGGAATCTCTTAACGAAAGAGAAAAACTCCTCCATGAAAAAGAGCAATCTCTCCTAAAAGAAGAACCCATTCCTGAAACTCACACCCCCGCAGAGTTCTCTTTCGGAGAAGAAAAATTCCGTTTCAGAGCCTCTGCTCCTGCTCTTATCAGAATCCTCGGAGAGGTAAAAACACAAGAGCAAATCGCCCAAGATGAAGATTTAATCCTTCATTTAGTCGGCGGTAATTCTGGTTTAATAGAACATGTTTAATTAAAATTAAAAAAAATATTATGGCAAAAAATTGTTTTGATGCTACTCCGCACGAAAACTTGGAGCATTGCCCCAATGATGAGATCAATGCAGGGATTGCAACCCGTCTGTATTATGTCCCTGTGGCTTTTATAAAAACCAAGACGCTCCCTACCGCTGGGGCAGATTATGCCAGTAGA
>CAUTLL010000170.1:0-2773 GCA_963539275.1 uncultured Flavobacteriaceae bacterium | reverse complement strand
CACTAATTTCTTTGCGATGGTTTCTCCCACATGTTTTATTCCAATTCCATAAAGCACCTTTTCAAAGGGAATATGTTTAGATTTTTCAATTCCATCTATGATATTTTGAGCAGACTTCTCTGCCATTCTCTCCAAAGGTATAAGTTTTTCTTTAGTTAAGGTATAGAAATCTGCAATATTTTGAATTAAACCTTCCTTGTAAAGTTGCTCAATGGTTTCTGAACCTAAATTTTCTATGTTTAAGGCCTTTCTTGATACGAAATGAATCATTTTACCGACAACTTGTGGTGGGCAATGAGTTTCGTTAGGGCAGAAATGAATGGCTTGGTCTTGTATTTTAATCAGCGGAGTTTTACAGATAGGGCATTCTTGGATATACTTTATTGCTTGGGCGTTTTGTTCTCGTTTGTTTGTATTCACTCCGACGATTTTGGGGATAATCTCTCCGCCCTTTTCTACATAGACAAAATCATGAGTATGTAAATTTAAATTATTGATAATATCTTCATTATGTAAGGAGGCTCTTTTCACAATGGTCCCTGCTAAAAGAACGGGAGTTAGTTTTGCGACAGGAGTAATAGCTCCAGTTCTTCCCACTTGATAATCAATGGAAAGTAATTGGGTTTCTACTTTTTCTGCTTTGAATTTATAAGCCATCGCCCAGCGAGGAGATTTAGCAGTATGACCTAAAATTTGTTGTTGTTTTAAATTATTTACTTTGATAACAATCCCATCAATATCAAATCCTAAATGATGACGCTCCTTCTCCCAATATTCAATGAAATTTTTAACTTCCTCGAGAGAAGTACAAAGCTTGCTATATTGAGATGTTTTGAAGCCAATGGACTTCATTTTTTGTAAAATTTCCCAATGGGTATTCATTGGAATATCTTGTGCCACGAATTGATAAAGCACAGCAGAAAGATTTCGTTTGCTGACTTCTGTGCTATCTTGTATTTTTAGGCTTCCAGAAGCGGTATTTCTGGGATTCATGAAAATATCATATCCTTCTTTTTCTCTTTCTTCATTGATTTTATTAAAGGCTTCATGAGTGAGAAAAATTTCACCTCGCATAAAGAATTTTTCAGGAAAATCTCCTTGTAATTTTAATGGAATATCTAGTATGGTTTTTACATTTGGAGTAATATCATCTCCTTGAAAACCATCTCCACGAGTGATGGCTTGGGAGAGCTGTCCATTTTCATACAAAACGGAAATAGAGGCTCCGTCATATTTTAATTCTGTAACGAATTCTATATTTTCTGTTTCTAAGGTTTTTGTTAATCTTTGATGCCAATCCTCTAAATCTTGGAAATCATAAGAATTATCCAATGAATACATTCGGAATTCATGAGTTACATTCGGGAAGTTTTTGGTGATTTGTCCGCCTACTCTTATCGTGGGAGAGTTGGAGTCAAAAAATTCAGGATGTTTTTTCTCTAACTCTTGTAATTCTTTTAGTTTTTTGTCAAATTCAGAATCGGAAATAAGGGATTGATCTAAGGTGTAGTAATGATAATTATACTGATGAAGTTCGGCTCTTAAATTTTCTATTTTTTGTTGAATAGACATGCAATATATTTTGGACAAAAATAAGGATTTTATTACTTTTGTGACATTAACCTTATAAATTTATAAAATGGCAACAAGAACAAAAGTGGCGGTATGGGCGATGATGTCTTGTGGAGTGTTATTTTCTGCTCAAGATAATTTGGTAAATAGCCTTAAAAACAATCAGTCAGAAAATCCTGATTTTCAATTTACAATGATTAAAAGAAATGATGTAACTTCTGTGAAAAATCAAGGTTCGTCAGGGACTTGCTGGAGTTATTCAGGAAATTCATTTTTAGAATCAGAAATGATAAGAATGGGCAAACAGCCTGTGGATATTGCTGAAATATACACAGCAAGGCAAGTATATCGTGATAAAGCAAAACTTTATGTGCTTAATGGAGGTTCTCTTGAGTGGGGAGAAGGTGGAGCATTACATGATGTTATCAATATGTATAAAAAATATGGAGCTGTTCCGCAAGAGGCTTATACAGGGCTATTACATGGAGCGACAAGAAATAATTTTAAGGAAATGAGTGAGGTTATTAAAAATATGTTAGATGCTTATGTGAAAAATCCTGCAGGTAAATTATCTCCTAATTGGCTTTCTAATATAGATAATGTATTGGATTCTTATTTAGGAAAATATCCAGAATCTTTTTTCTACAATGGGAAAAGATATACGCCACAGACTTTTGCAAAGGAAGTTATCGGTATCAATCCTGAAAATTATGTAGGAATTTCATCTTATAAGGATTATCCTTATTATCAAAGATTTGTACTTCCTGTACCTGATAATTGGTCTCATGATACAAATTGGAATGTGCCGATGGAGGAACTTACAAAAATTATAGATAATGCTGTTCAAAAAGGATTTACCGTAGGTTGGGCAACAGATGTTTCGGAACCTTATTTTTCTTATAAAAATGGAGTGGCTTATGTTCCTGATTTAGATTTAGATAATATTTCTGATGAGCAAAGGGCAGATTTATTTAAAGGACCGAAACCTGATAAAAAAATAACAGAAGATATGCGTCAATTAGGACTTAATAATCTTACAACAACTGATGATCATGGAATGCAAATCGTAGGTTTAGCAAAAGACCAAACAGGAAAAGAATATTATATTGTGAAAAATTCTTGGGGAGAAACTAATGATTATCAAGGATATATTTATGTGACAAAACCTTATGTGCAATTAAAATCTACTGCGATTCTTGTG
>CAUTLL010000169.1:0-2798 GCA_963539275.1 uncultured Flavobacteriaceae bacterium | reverse complement strand
TGCCAATTATAAATCGGAGGGCATCAATGTGAATTTCGTTTCTAAAATATCAGAAAAAGAAATCTTCGTGAGAACCTATGAGCGTGGCGTGGAAGATGAAACTTACAGCTGTGGAACGGGCGTTACTGCCAGTTGTCTCACTTTTATGACTCAGCAAAACATCAGTGAGGTCAAAGTAAAAACCCTCGGTGGGAATCTAAAAGTCTATGCCCAAAAGTGTGAAGATGGCATTGGCTTTGAGAACATTTGGTTAGAAGGCCCAGCGGAACAGGTATTTCACGGAACATTTCATCATCACTAATCTATATATTCTATGAAAAAAATCATTTTCGGTTTCATCATATTAGGAGTTTTAAGCGGTTTTTTCGCTTATCCTTTTTATAAGAAATACAAAGGCAATAATATTTCTCAATCGGGCTTTATCATCATTCCGAGAGGGGCGAGTTTGAAACAAGTTTTAGACAGCATTAGCCCATATCTATCTGATATAAAATCCTTCAAAGAGGTGGCTATTTCAAAACACTTGGAAGATAATATCAAGGCAGGGCGATATAAAATTCAACAAGGAGAAGGGAATAATTCGCTCGTGAATATGATTAAAGCAGGGCGACAAGCAGAGGACACATTCAGAATAAAGGACTTTGATGATGTGTATCAGATGGTCGGGCGTGTCAGTAGAAAAACGGAAAGTGATTCTCTAAACTTCGTGCAGTCTCTGAATAGAATTGCGAAAGAAAAAAGGCTTAACTCTGCCGAAGATTTGAAACCTTACTTCTTTGCAGACACCTATCATTTCTACTGGACTACTACGCCAGAGGAGTTTTTCAAGAGATTCGAAAAAGAATATTCTGAATTTTGGAATGAGGAGAGAATTGCCAAAGAAAAGGCATTAGGTCTGAGCAGAAATCAAATCTATGCACTGGCTTCCATCATCCAAAAAGAATCTGGAGGGAAAGAAGATGAACAACGAACCATCGCTGGGCTGTATCTCAACCGCTATAAGAAGGGCATGAAATTACAATCTGACCCTACCGTAATCTATGCCATCAACAAGGATTTTCAGTTCAAGAAAAACATCAAAAGGATTTATCACAAAGACTTATCTCACCCCTCGCCTTACAACACTTACGCCCATGCGGGGATTCCCCCAGGCCCGATTTGTGTAGTGAATAAAACTTCTATTGATAATGTGCTGAATGCGGAAAAAAACAATTATATCTTCATGTGTGCTGACCCAAAGAGAATAGGTTATCACAAATTTACCCACTCCGACAAAAAGCATGTAGCCAATGCAAAGGCCTATCATGACTGGCTCAATAGAAACAAAATAAAATAATCTGCCAATGATTAAAATCAAGATGTTTTGTAATTATTGGTTTTAACTGACAAGCTGAATTAGGTGAATGATAATCATTGGTTATAACCAACCATCTAAATCAAGGTAAAGACCACCATCTGTTTTAGCCGACAATCTAAATCAGAGTGATTATAATCACTCGCTATAAAATCTCTTTAACTTTGAGCTAAAGAGATTTTTTTTGCTCAACTTTTAACCTTAATCTATTTTTTTCATCTAAAACTACATAAACGAGTAAATAAAAAATGATGACAAATATTGAAACTACAAGATTTATAGGAAAAAGAACATTAGGATTAACATTCTTTTTGGGAGCTTTTATGGTCGCACAAGCCCAAGAGAAACAAACCATTTCTGGGAAAATAATAGATGAGCATGGCTCAGGAATACCCTACACGAGCATAGAATTTAATCACAAAAGTCGCACTTCACTCAGTGATGCCATCCTTACCGATGAGGAGGGAAACTTCGCATTGACTCTTCCTTTTGGTCATTACACCACCTTTGTGGATGCTATCGGCTTTCAGTCTAAATCATTAGAGATGGAAATCAATGGTGCGACGAACATCGGTAATATCACACTCACCGCTGCAAAATCATCAACTAAAGAGAAAGAAATAGAAGGCATTACTATCACTGCGAAAGCTTCGCCTTATAAAGTAGAACTAGACAAAAAAGTTTATAGCGTGGAGCAGGATTTGAGTTCTCGAGGTGGTTCTCTTCAAGATGTATTAAATAATATCCCTTCTGTAAGCGTGGAATCTGATGGCTCTGTCTCCATGAGAGGAAACTCTAATGTAAAGTTCCTCATCAACGGCAAACCATCATCTATCTTAGGAATTACCGATGATAGTAGCGACGCTCTAAAAAATATCCCTGCAGACCAAATCGATAGGATAGAGGTTATTACTAATCCTTCTTCCAAATTTGAAGCCGAAGGCACCGCGGGAATACTTAATATTATTTTAAAGAAAGCTTCTTCATTAGGATTTAATGGTTCTGTCAGTGGGAGTCTAGGCTACGAAGCTACTTCTCGTCTTAATACCAATATCTCTTGGAACTACGGAAAATGGACTTGGTTTATCAATGGTGGCGGAGGAATCTCTAAACAAAAATCTGAAAACATCTCTGATATTTTCTATAAAAATACAAACGAATATCTTAACCTCATCACTATCCGAAAGCCTGAGATGAAGAATTATAACTTTAATGCTGGTTTTAGTTATAATATTTCAGAGAATACTTCCGTGAATGCGAGTTTTACCGCAAACAATATGTTTATGGATCAGGATACTTCTCAACAGAATATATCTACTCTGACTGGTATGACTTATAGAAATACAAAAGGATTAGATGAGAATAAAAATATTCAGGTAGATGCTGGTTTTGAACATAAATTTAACAATAAAGGTCATTTATTAAGCCTTAGCGGTAGTTATCA
>CAUTLL010000168.1:0-2811 GCA_963539275.1 uncultured Flavobacteriaceae bacterium | reverse complement strand
AGAAATTATAAATTAACTATTTCATATTCATTTTAAGTAATATTGATATATTTAAATAAAAAACAGCTATTAAAAAATAGCTGTTTTTTATTAAATTTCTATTATTGTAGCTCCCCAAGATAACCCCACTCCAAAACCAACAAGCATTACTTTATGTCCTGGTTTCAAAGTATTACTATCTATAAGATCTTTTAAAGCAATAGGAATAGTTGATGAAACAGTATTGCCTGTTTTTTCCATATTGATATAAAATTTTTCTCTTGGGATTTCTAAAATCTCTCGCTGGTGTTTTAGGATATGCCCATTAGATTGATGAAAGACAAAAAAGTCAATTTCATCTTTTGTAAGCCCATTTTTTTTCAAAATTTCATTGACTACTATAGGAATTTTACTAATAGTAAAATTAAAAATCTTTGGTCCATTCATATAGAGACAATTTCCTATAATATCTTGTTCTAAAATAGGATTTTTTCCACCTCCGTTTTTTACAATCAAGTTGTCATATCCACTGCCATCTGTTCCTAATTCAAAATGAAAGTTTTGTTTACTATTATCTTTTTCAATAAGTGTAGCGGCAGCTCCATCACCGAAGATTGTACGATTAGATTTATCATCTTGTCTAAGATATTTGGTGTAAGTTTCAGAAGTGACTAGTAAAATATTCTGTGCAATACCTGTAGAAATTAATCCTTTTGCGATACCTAAACCATAAACGAAACCAGAACAACCTAAATTGAAATCTAATGCACCTATTTCTTTTCTTAATCCTAATCTATCTTGTAAAATACAACCCGTGGTAGGAAGATGATAATCCGGACTTTGTGTGCAGAAAAGAATAAAGTCTATTTTGTTTCTGTCAAAATTTTGCAATAATTTCTCTGAAGCTTTTACTGCAAGCTCCAATACAGTTTCTTCCGCAGAGGCGGTATGTCTTTGTTTTACACCTACTTTATTAAAAATTTTTTCAGGACTCCATTCAGGAAATTCCTTATGTAAATCATCGTTTGTGATGATTTTCTTTGGAAAAAAACTTTCTATTGCAGAAATTCTAAACATTTAATTTAATTTTTTACCATTTACATTGATTTCATAGGCTATATTTACACTTGTTTCTAACATTTTAGAAATAGAACAATATTTTTCAAATGAAAGTTCAATAGCTTTTAATGCTTTATTTTCATCAACTTTACCCTCTATGAAAAATTTCACTAAAATACTTTTGAAGGGATGAGCTCCATCTTTTTCAATTTGCTCTGCTTCTACTTCTGTAGAAAAATTAGTGATTTCTTGCTTTTGTTTTTTCAAAATATGGATAATATCTATTCCGCTACAGCCTGATAAAGACATGAGCACTGCCTCCATCGGACTTACTCCATTATTTTTCTCTTCTCGTGTGTTATTGAGTAGTATTTTTTGACCATTTTCATTAGCACACTCAAAGAGAAAGTTATCATTTATCCTATTAAGAGTAATTTTCATCTATTCTTTCCATTTTATATTGCAACCTAAGCTGGGTTTTTGTAATTCTTCTTGTGGTTGTCCTACTAAAAGATTTTCAAAAGCAATGATAAGGTCTTCACCTGTTACTTCCTGTTGGTTTCCAGGTCGGGAATCATCCATTTGTCCACGATATATCAAATCTAATTTCTCATCAAAAAAATAAAAATCGGGAGTACAAGCAGCATTGTAAGCTTTTGCTATACTTTGGCTTTCATCAAATAAGTATGGAAATGAAAAGTCTTTTTCTTCTGCAAAATCTATCATTAACTCTGGAGAATCTGCAGGATAACTAGCAATATCATTTGAGTTAATAGCTATAAATTCTATGCCTTTTTCCTTATAATCATCATATAATTCGGCTAATTTTTCTATCACATGAACCACAAATGGGCAGTGATTGCAAATGAACATTACCAAAGTCCCTTTTTCTCCTTTTAGGTTTTCTAAGTTTTGTAGTTCATTGTTTTTTGCGGGATTAGGCAACTCAAAGAAAGGAGCTTTAGTTCCTAATGCCAACATATTAGAAGGTGTTTTTGCCATGATTTTTTAACTTTTGAAAGTGTAAAAATATTAAATTAATTCCAAAATTTCATTAATCACATCCATTCCTTTATTTTTTGAGTAATATACCTGAATGTCATTATAAAATTGTTCTTTTGTGTAATTTTCAGGGTCTGTTTTGTGTTTTTTCAATAACTCTGCTCCGTGGGCAGGTCTTGGTCCCCAATGGGTAATCATATTATCATTTTCATCAAGTATAATTACGATAGGAATAGAACGGGTACCATTAGTTAAAAACTGATCTATTAAGTCAAGGTTTTCATCTCGGTAAATGATTCTTACTTCATTTTTTCCTTGAAAGAAAAGACTTACAGCAGGAACTGTTTGCCCTGCATCACCGCACCAACCTTCGGAGATGATTAAAAATTTTCCTTTGAAATTTTTTTCGGATAATTTTTGCAATTGCTCCTCATTGGGTTTGTAAATTTTAATCATTCGGCTCATTCTTTGAACGCCTAATTGATAGTATTTCAACATTTTTTTTTCGTCGTCTGTAAGTTCTTCTTCTTTTTTATTAACAATTTCTTCTGTTTTTTTGAAATATTCATCAAAAGAAATGGCTTTATCCCAATATTTTTTCATTGTTAATATATTTTGATTAAATTTTTCTCATTTTATTGATTAAAAACATATCAGCTAAAATAAATGCTGACAGAGCTTCTACAATGGGTACCGCTCTTGGTAATACACAAGGGTCATGCCTTCCTTTTCCTTCCATTTGTATGATATTTCCTGCTTTATCAATACTTT
>CAUTLL010000167.1:0-2814 GCA_963539275.1 uncultured Flavobacteriaceae bacterium | reverse complement strand
TGAGTAGTTCCCTGTGTAAAGGTTTAATTTTGAATAGTCTAAATCTCCAATGTGGGTGCAGACTGCATCAAGGAAGTGTCGGTCGTGAGATACTACAATTACCGTATTTTCATAATCAGCTAAGAAATCTTCTAACCAAGCGATAGTATCAATATCTAGGTCATTGGTAGGCTCATCTAAAATAAGTACATCAGGATTACCAAAAAGAGCCTGAGCGAGAAGGACTTTTACTTTGTCTTTATTCTCTAATTCAGACATCATTTGCCAATGCATGTCATCTTTAATGCTGACATTAGAGAGCATTGTTTGTGCATCAGATTCGGCATTCCATCCACCCATTTCATCATATATTACACCTAATTCTCCTGCTTTTATTCCGTCTTCATCAGAAAAGTCTGGTTTCGCATAGAGAGCGTCCATCTCTTCCTTAATTTCAAATAATTTTTTATTTCCTCTTAAAACGGTTTCAAGAACAGTATATTGGTCATAAGCAAAGTGATCTTGCTCTAATACAGACATTCTTTTTCCTGGTTCAAGGCTCACATTTCCTGTAGTAGGCTCTTGTTTGCCTGTTAAAATTTTTAGAAAAGTAGATTTTCCAGCACCATTTGCTCCGATGATTCCGTAGCAATTTCCTTTAGTAAACATGATATTTACTTCATCGAAAAGAACTCTTTTCCCAAATTGTAATGATAAATTAGATACCGTTAGCATATATTTATTGTTATTTCTGTAAATTTGTCGCAAAAATACAAATATTATTTTATTAATAGACTTATAGACTTAAAGATAAGTATTTTGGAAAGGAAAAAGTTACAAATAGTAGAAGAATGAGACCAGCAAATAAAATCAACATATTAAATAAAAGAGCTAGATTTGAGTATGAAATTTTAGAAGAATATGAAGCGGGTATAATGCTTACTGGGACAGAGATAAAGTCTATTCGTATGTCTAAAGCATCTATTGCGGAGAGTTTTTGTGAATTTGTTAGAGAAGAACTATATGTGATAAATATGAGTATAGAGGAGTATAAGTTTGGAACATTTTATAATCATAAAGTAAAGAGAGAACGAAAACTTCTGCTTCATAAACAAGAGCTTAATAAATTAGAAAAAAGAGTAAAAGATGTAGGAAATACCATAATCCCTCTTAAGCTTTATATCAATGCTCATGGTAAGGCAAAATTGCTCATCGCATTAGCACGAGGTAAAAAACTATATGATAAAAGAGAAACAATAAAAGAGAGAGAAAATAAAAGAAGTCTCGATAGAATAATGAAAAAATATTAATGTTTTTTGGTCAGTTAAAATATTTATTATTATTTTTGCCATTAAATTTATTAAATTATAATTTCATTCTATGAAAAATCTAAGATTAGGAATCACGGCGTTAGCAGTTACTGCTGCTGCGACTGTGTCTGCTCAAACGACTACTAATAAGTGGTTGATAGGAGTAGGAGCTCATGGAGTTAATCACGCAGCTATTAAGAGTACATTTAAACCTTTTTCTTATCCAGGAGAAACATTTACTCTTAATAATTATACAATTACTCCACCATTGTCTAAATTAACTATTGCTAGAAACTTAAATAAGTTTTTTGTGGTAGATTGGCAAACATCAGTAGGTAATGTAGATAACAAGAGAATTGGAATGGATAAAGAATTCTTCTTAATGACAGGTCTTGGTATCCAATTCAAGTTTAATGGTCTGTGGAATGAAGAGTCTTGGTTAGATCCATATGTAAGAGCAGGAGCTAATTATTTAAGACATGATTACAGAGATCAAAAGAATGCTGTAGATAATAAAGGTAAAAACATTGGAGCAAATCATTTTGCAGTGAATGGAGGTCTTGGTCTTAATTTCTGGATTACTAAAAACTTCGGTATTGGTGTTCTTCAAGAATATGTGGGAACTCCTACAGAAGGAACTACAATTTCAGATTTCTGGCAGTCTTCCGCTACTATCAATTTCAGATTTGGTAACAGAGATAGAGATAAAGATGGTGTTCTTGATAAAGATGATCTTTGTCCAGAAGTTCCAGGACCAGTAGAAAATAATGGATGTCCTTGGCCAGATACGGATGGAGACGGCGTTTTAGATAAAGATGATGCTTGTCCAGAAGTTCCAGGTCTTGCTGAATTTAACGGATGTCCTGATACAGACAGAGATGGTATTCCAGATAATGAAGATGCTTGTCCAGAGGTTGCAGGTCCAAGAGAAAATAATGGATGCCCTTGGCCAGATACGGATGGAGATGGTGTTTTAGATAAAGATGATGCTTGTCCTACAGTTCCAGGTCTTCCTGAATATAAAGGATGTCCAAAACCAGCTGAAGAGTTTGCAAGAGAAGCTACAGGAGCATTACAGGGTATTACATTTGATTTTGCTAAAGCAACATTGACTTCTGCTTCTAATGTTAAATTGGATCAAGCAGCAGAAATTATAAAATCTTCTAATGGAGGTAATTTCTTGGTAACTGGTCACACAGATAAAAAAGGAAGTGATGCTGTTAACTTGAGATTATCAAGAGAAAGAGCAGCAGCTGTAGTGAAAGCTCTTGAAGCAAGAGGTGTTAATGAACATCAATTGAAATCTACGGGGGTAGGTTCAAGAGAAGCTGTGGTTCCAGTAGATGCTTCCAATGCAGAGAGAGAAAAAGATAGAACAGTAGTTGTTCAAGCTATCGATAAAGATGCTTTTGATGCACTTCAAAAATCTGACCTTCCTATAGTTCAGAAGAAAGTTGTAAAAAAGAAAACGGCAACAAAAAGAAAATAATTGAAAATTTTCTGATAAAAATAGACACCCTTTGAT
>CAUTLL010000166.1:0-2894 GCA_963539275.1 uncultured Flavobacteriaceae bacterium | reverse complement strand
TATAAGCCATGAAGAAAGAAAACTTCCAGATACAGCACAAGGACAATACTGGCGAAAGATGAGTAAAATCATTATCAGAGTCGTGGGAATGAATGCCCAAGTAGGAGGACGATGCACTGGTGGAAATTTAGTGATAGATGAAGAAAGAGCCATGCTCTACCATAATAGTAATATTGGCAATAATAATTCCAAAAATCAAATATCATGAAAGAAACCTTATACTCATTATTAGAATTGGATAGTATTTATGGGGTGATAAGCTGGGAGGAGCGAATGCGGATACGCTTTTACATCAAGGGGAAATTAGAGAATTTAACCCCAAGAATAGAAGCTTTTGCAAGGTGGATAGAAACCCACCAATGGGAAGCCCCAAAGATGGAATACAAGTCAGACAGGATTTTGTATTACTTCCAAAATAAAACTTGGCGAGAGATGGGACAATATGCCAAAGACTTCCCCCTCACCACAAAAACAATCAACGAACTAAAATCAAAATACAATGGAACTACACGGAATGATTAAAACCATCGGAGAGAAAGAGCAAATCACCGAGACTTTCTCCAAAGTAGAAGTTTTGCTGGACACTTCCACCTACGAACAGGGCACGGGCAAGAAGTTTGAGAATTATGCCAAAGTGCAGTTTTGCAACGCTCACACGGAGAAATTAACCCCTTTCAAGGTGGGCGATAGAGTGAAAATAGAATTTGGAATCTACGGCAAAGAAGCCCAAACCAGAGATGGAAAAACTTTTTTTAGTCAAAATTTGAACGCTTATAAAATAGAAAAGATATGACCGAATTATTTGAGCCGAATTTAGAGGAAATAGAGACAATGATAAAAGAAATTGAGAAACAAATGGAGGAGGCGGAGAGCCTTGCCGAGTGGAGAGAATTACAGCACCAGCTGGAAGAATTATTGAAAAAACAAAAAGAACTTTTATTAGAAAATCAATCTGAAAACCAAGAAAATCAACCCTAAAAAATAGAAATAATGACAGACATTAACATCACTCAACTCACGGAGGAGCAAAAAAAGGCTCTGCGAGAACAATTAAAAGAGGAGGAAAAAGCCAAGAAAGAGAAAAAAGCCCAAGATTCAAAGGCGTTAAAGGATTTAGCAGAAGGAACGGTGCCTATGGTATTTGAACTTCTTAAAAATGTATCAAATGATATTACAAAAGCAAAGGAAATTACCTTCCGAACTTTTGAAAATTACTTAAAGCTGAAAATAGAGACAATGGGCATTAAGGCTAAAGACCAGAAGAGCTATACCATCACTCATGGAAAGCAAAGTATCAAACTGGGCTACCGAATTACAGATGGTTACACCGATGAGGCAGGATACGGTTTGGAAATGGTGCATAAGTTCTTGGGCACATTGGCTAAGGATGAGAATTCTAAAAAATTAGTAGCCTCTATTTACCGCCTTTTACAAAGAAACGGTAAAGGGGATTTGGATAGTAAAAAAGTTCTGGAACTGAGACAAATTGCCGATAGAGATTATCCAGATACGGACTTTCAGAAAGGAGTAGAAATCATCCAGAACGCCTACAAACCGAAACTATCCAAATGGTTTATAGAAGCGTGGGAAGTAGATGGCGTAGGGATAGAAAGACACCTGCCTTTATCCATGACCAGTGCAGAGCTTTCAAAGGATATTGATTTGAGTTTCCTGCTTCCACAAGAATAATTTAAATAACTTTTAAAAAGTATATAAAATGACCATAGGACAAAAAAGATGTGGCTTGGTAGATACTAAAAATATAGAGCCCATGATTATAGAAACCATAAGAAAGCGTATCGCAGAAATCATAGATGGATTAGAACAACAGAGAGGAGATAAAAATACCTCTCCAGTAAGCGGAGAAAAGCAAAGGCTTATTTCCCTTGCACAGACAAAATTAGAGGAGGCATGTATGTTTGCCGTTAAGGCTCTATATGCCGAGTAATTCTCAAAATTTTTCCGCACTGGCAGACATCGGGGTTCAAGTCCCCGAGCGGAGCAAAGCCACTCTGTGGCAAAGATTTTTTCTGAAAATAACGAGTTTCAAAAATAAAAATATCAAATAAAATGGCAACACTCAAAGCACTGATGACCACGCTCTCTCGGCAGGGATTGCAGGAACAAAGAGGTGAGATTATCTATAATTTTACCAAAGGTCGCACCAGCTCAGCAAGGGAATTAAAACCTAAAGAAATTAACGATTTATGCCGAGCCTTGAACGGACAAAATCCGCAAGGTTATACCGAATTGGACAAGAAGAAAAAGCGACTTTTAGCAGTGATTTTCGGCATATTTAAGAAAATGGGCAAGGAGGTTTCTATGGATTATGTGAAAGGAATTGCATGTAGAGCAGCGAGAGTGAAAGATTTTAACCAAATCCCATCAGAGCGGTTAGTCAGCCTTTACAATGCCTTTTTGAATGCTCAAAAGGATTTGTCCTTTGCCCAAAGATTAATGGCAAATTTGGAATTGGAAATTAGTCAAATGAATTAAGATGAAATATTTAAGCATTTTATTATTAGGATTGGTGAGCTGTTCGCCATCACCTCAAAGAGAGCCAAGACCCATTAAAACCAAAGAGTTTGTGATTGGAGAGAAGAAATCCATCAAGGAGGGGATTTATAATAGATTTTATTTCAAGAACCGAGACACAATTATTATGGTCAATGAAAGGGATTATTTATTCTTTGAAATTGGGGATACTTTGATTTTTAATGCCGAATATAAATGGCATGAAAGCGAGATTGAAAACTATAAAAGGAATAGAAAATGAATGCAGAAATTCACTATCCAGAGGTAGAAATTTTGAACAAACTCAATGAAATTACGGGTTCAAGATTTCGGGAGATTAAGAGTAATTTAACGAAGATTAAAAGCCTTTTAAAGGCAGG
>CAUTLL010000165.1:0-2894 GCA_963539275.1 uncultured Flavobacteriaceae bacterium | reverse complement strand
CAGTGAATGCTGTTTCTTTCGGATCCGTACTGCGAGTAACCATTGACTCTAATCCCAGTTCATCACATCTCTTTTCAGAAAGCGGTGTACAATTCAATCCCCTCCCATGAATAGTCATAAAATTAATGATTTCAGGAGTAGTTAATTCCGCGGCGGAAAGAAAATCTCCCTCATTTTCTCTATTCTCATCATCTACTACAATGATTACTTTTCCTTGTCTTAAATCCTCAATTGCCTCTGAAATAGTATTTAATGTGATTTTTTCCATATTAAATTTTAATTTTGCACAAAGATAATTAATTATTGTGATGAACTTACATGAAATTTTCATTAAACCCTATGAAAATTATACTTCTTTTCAAATATTTTTAGAAGCGACTGCAACTTTTTTGGGGATATTAAGCGTATTTTTTTCAATCAAAAGGAATATTTTTGTTTACCCAACAGGGATTATCAGTACTTCTATTTATGTTTATATTCTTTTTAATTTTGGTTTATTAGGTGATATGCTCATTAATGTTTATTATTGTGTAATGAGCATCTATGGTTGGATTTTATGGAAAAACAACTGTAAAGAACATATTATTCAAGCTTCCAAGGCAAAGAAAAAAGACTGGCTCATCAGCTGTATTTTATTTTTATTAAGCTTTATTATCGTTAGTGGAATCTATTACCTAAAACCTTATATTGACAATCATTTTTCTATGGATAATATCATTTTAGGTTGGCAATATTTAGATTGGGGAAATTGGCTAGATATTTTCACTACATCATTATTCCTTATCGGAATGTGGTTTATGGCAAAACAAAAAATAGAAAATTGGATTTTTTGGATTATAGGAGACATTATCTGTATTCCTATGATGATACATAAAGGACTTGGAATTACCGCTTTACAATATACAATCTTCACTATCATGGCTATCAGTGGATATAAACAATGGAAAAAAGCTATGAAATAACAAGCTTTCGAAATACTAAAAATATATTTTATGGATAAATAATTGTAAAAATATAAGCCATCAAATTAATTAACAATACTGCTCCATAAAGAATATTAGTTTTTCCCTTACTCAAAGATAACATTACTGTAAAAAATGATAAAAGCATTAAAATCATTGGTTTAGTTTCTATTCCTAAAACTAAATCAATATCAAATAGAATACAAATTAACACCACGGAAGGAATCGTTAATCCTATACTTGCCAAAGCAGAGCCTAATGCCAAATTAATACTTGTCTGAAGTCTATTTTTTCTTGCTGCATCTATCGCTGCAATACCTTCAGGAAGTAATACAATACTTGCAATAATAACTCCCACTAAAGATTGAGGCAATCCTGCACTTGCTACTATTCTCTCCACAGGTACCGAAATAGCCTTCCCTAATAGCACAACTATACCTAAACATGCTATCAATGACACAAAGCTTATCATTGTTTCTTTATTGCTTGGTGGAGCCAAATGCGTGGTGGGGTTTTCACTACAATCAGCAGGTAAGAAATAATCCCTATGTCTCACTGTTTGGATAAATAAAAACACTCCATAAATCACTAAACACGCAAAAGCAACAAAAATCATCTGAGGTATAGAATAATAAGGCCCTTCAATACTCGTTGTATAATTAGGCAAAACCATTGTAAGTATTGTAATTGCTAATAAACTTACCAATGCTGTATTTACCGAAGACCTATGAAAGAATTGCTCTTTATGCCTAACTCCTCCTAATAACAAACATAACCCCAAAATTCCATTAAAGATAAGCATAACAGCAGCAAAAACTGTATCCCTTGCTAAATAAACTGATTTTTCACCACCTACAAGCATCAATGAAATAATCAGTGCCACCTCTATAATCGTTATAGCAATTGCTAAAATAATCGTTCCAAAAGGCTCTCCCACCTTATGAGCAACAACCTCCGAATGATGCACCGCAGCCAAAACACTTGAAATCAAAAGGAAAACTCCCAACAGCTCAAAAATCACTCCATGATTAATCATTCCGCTTAAATAGAATATCCATGCCAAAACTGGTGAAATATTCGTCCATTCTAATATTTTTTTCATACTTTTTGACTTTTTACAAAAGTAATATTTTTTCTACAAAAAACAACCAATCTCATATATTTCTCTTAATTTATTTAAAAAATTTTCGTTTTATTCTTACTTTTGTTAAAAAAATAAAAATATGAAATATTTGCTTCTTACTTTTTGTTTATTTTTCAATATCATATCAGCACAAGATATAATTATTCCAAAGAAATTTTCTGCCAAGGTTATTGGTATTTCGGATGGAGATACTTTTAAAGTTCTTTATAAAAAACAAATTGTCAAAATTAGACTTAATCATATTGATGCTCCTGAAAAGTCTCAAAATTTTGGTAAAAAAGCAAAAGAATATGCTTCAAATCTTTGTTTTGGAAAAAATGTAAAAATCACATGGAAGAAAAAAGACCGATATCAAAGAATTTTAGGCGAAGTTTTTCTAAACGAAATAAACATTAATCAAGAAATGGTAAAAGCGGGATATGCTTGGC
Source organism: uncultured Flavobacteriaceae bacterium (assembly GCA_963539275.1). GTDB lineage: Bacteria > Bacteroidota > Bacteroidia > Flavobacteriales > Weeksellaceae > JABCPE02. The sequence continues at coordinate 360 of CAUTLL010000165.1, read as the reverse complement.
ATTTCAAACAATACTCAAAAGATCCTATTTATGTAGATTTAGAAATTCAAGCGAAAAATAATAAAAAAGGGCTTTGGCAAGATAAATATCCCATTGCACCATGGGATTGGAGAAAAAACAAAAAAAGCAGTTCTAAAAAGTAGAACTGCTTTCTTATTATTGAAAATCTTTATCACTTACTTTATTAGGTTCATATGATTTCACATCAAACGACACATCCATTCCTCCCATATTAGAGCTCAATTTAAAAGGAAATTTGATACCTCCAAAATCTTTATAATCAGAAAAATAAGTAGGTACAACTATTTCTTGTCCTTGAACTTTTTGTGCTACAACTTCAGCAACCTTTAAACCTGTTTT
>CAUTLL010000164.1:0-2905 GCA_963539275.1 uncultured Flavobacteriaceae bacterium | reverse complement strand
CGCTTCATAGGGCACAAAAATACTGTTTTTTATCATTATGATTATTAATTGTCTAAATATTTCGTAAATTTGTATAAAAATATTGCGGTATGAACAAAAAATTCCTAACGCTTCTAGTAATAGCAGGAGCATTATTAACAAATTGTAGCAGTAGAGATGACCACGATGTAACCAACTCTAATTCAAAGGAAAACACTCAAAAACCTACTCCTCCAAAACCATCTACTCCTACTGATGAAAGGCCTACTGATGAGCAAATTGGACAAAGAACATATGCACAAGGATGGAAAGTGGATAAAGATACCTATCTAAATAATATTAATATTGCGGATCTTTATAATAATAACATATCTAATGTACTTGAAGGGTTAAAAAAATCAGTAGAGTTTGTAACTTTTACATCTGATCAGAAATATTATATTCTTAAAGATGAGGAGTTGAAAGATTTAACCATTACTAAATTAGAATATGATGGGCAGTATATTACTTTTTACACCCGATATAAAAACATAAAAAGTACTACTAAAAGGGCTTTAGAATTTAATGCTAGAGATTTTTACGATAAAAAAATCACTGTTAATAAAAGCTATGTATCTACGAAGTATATGCGTGGAATTTATGAATTACTCAATGGTGCTATAGGAAACCTATTAAGTTATGACCAACAGAGATATAAAATAGAACCTATTAGTAACTCAAATTATAGTGATGATGGCAACAATACTTTAAGAATAGGCGTAAAAATTACCGATACTCAAATATCTGATAAATTTAAAACTTTTGAAATTACAAAAGAAATTGAGGGTTTCAAAACATTACAAAATCTCGCTGATGATCTAAAAATTGTATATCAACCTAATTTCGAAAAAAAAGCACAGACTATTATTGTCAAATCAAGTTCTAACAATTACAAAGATAAGTTAATGAAAGTTTTTAATGATTTTTGGTTGCGTGATAAATATATTACTTTACATCTAAATTCTGCTTCTAATAAAGATGCATTAGAAATAATAGATGGCAAACATTTATCTCAAAAAGTTTTATCAGGAAAAAATATTGGACATCCAGATATTTACTTAGAAGGAGTAAGATTTGAGCTTACTTCTGCTGTATTAGAAGGAAATAACTTAAAAATAACAATAAAGCTTAAGAAAGCAAATGATGTTGATATAAACAAAGAATATAATTTTATCATTCCTAATATAAAAGGTATTCCTATTGATACTGAAAAAGTGATTAATGATCCTGGTAATGTTGCGTAAAAATAATCTCTACATTAAAATAAAAGCAATCCTATTTTGGATTGCTTTTATTTTTTAGTAAGAGTGATTCATCAACTCTTTTTTACTATCATTATAAAGTCTATATTCCAAATACTTAAAGGAATCTCGTGGGATAATCGTTACCCATCTATTATATCTAAATAACCATTTCATTCTGATGCTAGTCAGCCAACCTTTTGTAAGATAAGCTTCCACAAAAGGATGAACATGCAGATATAATCTCCCTTTTTCATGAATTATATGACTTTTAATGGCTTCTTCCATTTGCTCTATAATCACAATAGGAGCACTTATTTCTCCTATTTCATTAGGGTTTTCCTCCTTAGTATCTATTACCTTTTCTGGGCGTACGCGTTGTCTTGTAATTTGTATTAAACCAAATTTACTTGGTGGGAGAATCTTATGACGAGCCTTATCTCGTTTCATCTCCTCTTTCAGATGATCATAAAGTTCTTTACGATGATCAGTATTAGGCATATCGATAAAATCTACCACGATAATCCCTCCCATATCTCTAAGCCTCAACTGACGAGCAATTTCCGTAGCTGCTACTTTATTCACCATAAGAGCATGCCCTTTATTTGCTTGGCTTCCAAGAGATATATTATTCCCCGAATTTACATCTATTACATGAAGAGCCTCCGTGTGCTCTATCACTAAATAAGCTCCTTTGGAACTTGGGATATTTACATGCTTCCCAAAAGACTGTTTCAGCTGTTTCTCTACATTATAATATTCTAATAACGGAATGTGAGAATCATAAAACTGAACTATTTTTTTACTTTCAGGCGAGATTACCTCCAGATAGTTTTGCATATCACTGACCATCTGCTCATCATCACAAATAATACTTACAAAGTCTTGGTTAAAATTATCTCTCAGAATAGCAGAAGCTCTGTCTTCCTCATTTAATATCTTAGAAGGCACTTTATTTTTTTGAATATTTTTGAAACAAACATTCCATTTTTCCACAAGCTGATTCATATCGTTATGAAGTTCAGCTACTTTTTTACCTTCTGCTACGGTTCTTATAATTACCCCAAAACCTTCAGGCTTAATGCTTTCTATTAAAGTTTTCAGCCTAATTTTTTCTTGACTATCCTTTATTTTTTTTGAAACTGAAATTTTTTGGTCAAAAGGAATTAAAACCAAATATCTGCCCGTTAAGGAAATTTGCGTAGATACTCGCGGCCCTTTTGTAGAAATTGGTTCTTTTGTGATTTGTAAAAGCACTTCATCTCCCGTAGATAAAACTTTATCTATAGTTCCGTGCTTATCTATTTCATCCTCAATAGGGAATGCTTTAAGACTTGGAGTTTGTATTTTTTTATGTAAAATCCCCTTTAAGAGATTTTGATAAGTTCTAAATTCCGGCCCTAAATCTTGATAATGTAAAAACGCATCTTTGTCATAACCTATATTGACAAATGCTGCATTAAGATTAGGAGCTAATTTCTTTACCTTACCTACAAAAATATCTCCAACTACATAATCACTACTTTGTTCTTCTACATGAAGTTCAAAAAGTCTTCCATCTTCTATAAGAGCAATCTTAGAAGCCTCATCTTCACATGATATAATAAGTTCTTTCTTCATTTTTTGGCTTTCTAAATTATTTTATT
>CAUTLL010000163.1:0-2910 GCA_963539275.1 uncultured Flavobacteriaceae bacterium | reverse complement strand
CCATGTCTTCCTCTATGAATTTATCTACTCCTTTTACCAAAGCATGGGTAATCCTCTCTTGTAAAGATAAATTTCTCCAAGATAAATCTTCTGTCTTCTCTTTTTTTATAGATTTTATAGATTCTGAAAATTCTAATAATCGTTCTGTAGCATCATCTCGGCGGTCAAGCATTACATCTTCTATCAATTCCAAAAGGTCTTTCGGAATATCATCATAAACCTCTAATAAAGCAGGGTTTACAATCCCCATATTCATTCCTGCCTTGATAGCATGATATAAAAAAACGGAATGCATCGCTTCTCTCACTCGGTCATTCCCTCGAAAAGAAAAAGAAACATTAGATACCCCACCACTCACCGAAGCATAAGGTAAATGAGTTCTCACCCAACGAGTAGCCTCAATGAAATCAATCGCATTTTTTCGGTGTTCCTCCATTCCAGTAGCTACTGGAAAAATATTCAAATCAAAAATAATATCCTCCGCTGGAAAACCCACCTCATCTACTAAAATACGATAAGAACGCTCGGCAATTTCTATTCTTCTTTCGTAATTATCTGCTTGTCCTACCTCATCAAATGCCATCACTATAGCTGCTGCACCATATCTTTTGATGATTTTTGCTTGTCTTCGGAATTCCTCTTCACCACCTTTCAAGCTGATGGAATTAACCACAGATTTCCCTTGAACAACTTGCAAACCAGCCTCTAAAATTTCCCACTTAGAAGAGTCTATCATGATTGGAATTTTAGCAATATCTGGCTCCGAAGCTACCAAATTAAGAAACTTCACCATACAGTATTTCCCATCTAAAAGCCCATCATCAAAATTAACATCTAATATCTGTGCTCCTCCTTCTACCTGATCACGAGCAATATCTAATGCCTCTGAAAATTTTTCTTCTTTTATCAATCGTAAAAATTTCTTTGACCCTGCTACATTGGTTCTTTCTCCTACATTGATAAAATTACTATTGATATTCACAAAAAGTGGCTCTAAACCTGATAATTTCAAGTCTATCGGCTGAAAAATATCTTTTTTATCTAGATTATTTTGCATATTCTTTTTGTCTAATTCAATTCACGAGGTTTATAACTTTTTGCCAAATCTGCAATAGCTCTAATGTGTGCTGGTGTAGTACCACAACAACCGCCAATAATATTCATCAAACCTTTTTCTAAATACTCTTGAACTTGCTCTTTGGTTTGCTCAGGTGTTTCATCATATTGTCCAAAAGCATTAGGCAAACCTGCATTAGGATGAGCAGAAATGCAGAAAGGAGTTTTTGATGCAATAGCCTCTAAATAAGGTGTTAATTGCTTCGCTCCCAAAGCACAATTAAAACCAACACTTATCAGATTCATATGAGAAATAGAAATCAGAAAAGCATCAGCAGTTTGTCCGCTGAGAGTCCTCCCAGAAGCATCAGTTATTGTTCCAGAAACCATTATAGGAATCTTTACATTTCGCTCTTCTTGAATTTCATCAATGGCAAAAAGGGCTGCTTTAGCATTAAGTGTATCAAAAATAGTTTCTACTAAAAAAATATCTGCTCCACCGTCTAAAAGTGCTTCTGATTGTTGTTTATAGGCTATCCTCAAACCTTCAAAAGTAATTGCCCGAAAACCTGGGTCATTCACATCTGGAGAAAGCGAAGCCGTTCTATTCGTAGGGCCAATAGCCCCCGCTACAAATCTAGGCTTATCGGGGGTTAATTCCTTAAATTCATCACAAACTTCACGAGCAATTTTAGCTGATTCATAATTTAACTCATACACCAATTCCTCCATTCCATAATCTGCCATTGCAATGGTAGTCCCTGAAAATGTATTAGTTTCAATAATATCTGCTCCTGCTTCCAGATATTCTCTATGAATACTCTTGATAATATCAGGACGAGTGATAGAAAGCAAATCATTATTCCCTTTCAAAGGCTGTTGCCAATCTTTAAATCGTTCTCCGCGAAAATCTTCTTCCGTGAGATTATACTGCTGAATCATCGTCCCCATCGCTCCATCAAGAATGAGAATACGATTTTTCAAAGCGTTATTTATTTCTATTAAACTTTTCAATTTTATTTAATTAACTATTCATCATGACAACAATAATAATCATTCATAAAATTATTAATTATCATTATTTACCCTCACTTAATCTCAAAATATCCCCAAAAACTCCTCGAGCTGTAACAGCAGCACCTGCTCCAGCTCCCATAATCACAATAGGATTTTCTCCATAACTCTCCGTATATATTTCAAAAATAGAGTCCGAACCTTTTAATTGCCCCAATGCTGAATTAACTGGAACTGAAACTAATTTCACATCAAGCTCTCCTTTATCTTTACTCAAATCCCCATGAAGGTCACCTACATATCTTAATACATATCCTTGCTCTTGATTTTCTTTAATCTTTTGATAATCAATATCTAACTCTTCTAACCTTGAAATAAATTCTTCTTTATCTATAGATAAAAGATTTTCAGAAATTAATTTTTGAATATTGATGTCTTCAAACTCATTGATTAAATCTAGTTCACGAGCCAAAATCAAAAGTTTTCTTGCTACATCATTACCTGATAAATCTTCTCTTGGGTCTGGCTCTGTGAACCCACTATCCATAGCCTCTCGGATAATAGTTGAAAATTTTTCATCCCTCACTGAAAAATTATTAAAAATATAACTCAAAGACCCTGAAAAAACACCTCTAATTCTTGTAATATTCTCTCCCGATAGATGCAATAATTTAATAGTATCTATCAATGGTAAACCTGCTCCTACATTAGTCTCATAAAGGTATTTTTTCTTATTCTTTTCTAAAATTTTTTTAAAATTTCTATACTCAGAAATTGACAAAGTATTAAAAATCTTATTTGAAGAAACAATATCAAATCCCTGCTCTACTAGCTCTGGAT
>CAUTLL010000162.1:0-2926 GCA_963539275.1 uncultured Flavobacteriaceae bacterium | reverse complement strand
AAAAGATTCATGAAAGCCCTTGGACAATGACTTTACCATTAATAGTATTGTCTATATTATCAATAGTAGGAGGGGTAATAAACCTTCCTCATTTTATAGTAAGTGATGAATTTCAATTTTTGAGTCAATGGTTGCAATCGGTCGTAAAATTTCATCACTATCAAATATCTTTTCAAGCGGAAATGTTTTTATTGGTATTGACATTGATGATGATTGGGGTAGTTGTATTATGGGTAAGGAAGAAATATGTTTTAGATGGAAAAATTCCTATTCCAGAGAAAAGTTATCAAGGTTGGGAAAAACTTTCAGCTCAGAAACTTTATATTGATGATTTCTATCAAAAAAGGATTGTAAAAATGGTTGAATATACAGCAAGAATCGTAGCAAAATTTGATAGGGAAATTTTAGATGAATTGGTAAATTCTATTGGTTTTGAAGTGAAAAGAAAAGGTGATTTTTTGAGAAAGATTCAGAATGGAAGAGTGGAAACTTATCTTTTATTGATGTCTTTTGGAATGGGAATTATATTGTTTATAATATTTTTATGTAGATAAGACATGTGGCTATTATTATTTTTAATTCTTTGTCCTTTAGTAGGTTCTTTGTTGGTTTTTAGTACTAAAAAATCAGTGGGGCGATATTTAGCATTATTTTTTGCGATGATAGAGATGCTGGGGACTTTATTCATGTGGGCTAATTTTGATATGGAAACAGGAATAACAGGAAATTTGTCTTATCAAATCAAAATACCGTGGTTAAGTCTTATCAATAGTAATTTGTATTTTGGAGTAGATGGAATTGGTATGATAATGTTATTCTTAGTTAATATTTTATTACCATTAATTATATTTTCTGCATTTAATGAAAAGAAACCTTATCCAAATAATTTTTTTGGATTGATATTACTTATGCAATTTGGTTTGGTGGATGTTTTTACCGCATTAGATGGATTGTTATTTTACTTATTTTGGGAGTTAACTTTGATTCCTATATGGTTCATTTCAGGATTATGGGGGCAGGAGGATAAACGCATTCAGGTAACGAGAAAGTTTTTTATTTATACTTTTTGTGGGTCTTTATTTATGTTGGTAGGCTTGATTTATGTTTATCAATTTTCGGGTAGTTTTGCTCTATTGGATTTATATAGAGTTAAGTTGGATTTGAATCAAGAAATTTTAGTTTTTTGGTTGGTTTTCTTCGCTTTTGCAGTGAAATTTCCGCTATTTCCATTTCATACATGGCTACCAGATACTCATACTTATGCCCCTACTCAGGGATCAATGTTACTTTCTGGAATTATGTTAAAAATGGCGGTTTATGGGCTGATTCGTTATCTTTTACCGATTACTCCGAATGCAGTTGGGGGATTTTCTGGTGAGTTGGTGATAGTTTTAGCAATAGTCGGAGTACTCTATGGAGCGATGATTGCTCTGATAAGTAAAAATATTAAGACAATAATTGCTTATTCATCTATTTCTCATTTAGGAATGATAGGAATGGGAATTTTAGTTTCAGCTTATTTAACGATAAAAGATAATTTTACAACGGAAGGAGCAGAAGGGGCGATGCTCCAAACGATGGCACATGGAATCAATGCAGTAGGCTTATTTTATTGTGCGGATATTTTGTATAAAAGATTTCATACCAAAGATATTACCCAAATGGGAGGAATGGCTAGGGTGGCTCCAAAATTTGCGGTACTATTTATTATTTTGATTTTTGGGTCGATGGCAGTACCTTTGACGAATGGTTTTGTTGGAGAGTTTATTTTATTGAAAACAATTTTTGAATACAATAAAATCTTGGGAATTATTGCAGGATTAACTATTGTTTTGGGGGCTGCGTATCTGTTGAGATTATATTCAAAGGCTATGTTTGGAGAAGGTAATGAAAAGGCTATGTCTCAAATTCAAGATGTTTCTTGGATAGAATTTTCCGTGTTATTGGTTTTGGTTGCATTAGTAATATTATTTGGTGTTTTTCCTAATTTTATTTTAGATTTAGTGAGAGAACCATTAAATATTATTTTCCAAATGGTACAAGATAAGGTGAAGTTATAAATATAATTTTGATAAATAGTGAGTGTTTTAGTTATTGTTTTTTTAACAGGAGTTTTGACTTTATTTTCAAAAGGTAAATGGGTGAATAATATTGCAATATTAGGTACTTTAGGAGCTTTTATTGTAAGTTTTTTTTCAGAAATTTCTTTTGTGGATTCTTACCAAAAAATGTTTTGGTTTGATGCTGATACTGCGTTATTGATTAAAATAACATTAATAGTGAATTTCTTTATATTACTTTTGGGAGATTTTGCATTACATCGGCATAAGAATCATCGGTCAGAGATATATGCTTTGGTGTTATTTTCCTTATGCGGTGGATTTTTATTATATGGCTTTCAGAATATTATGGTGTTGTTTTTAGGAATTGAGATATTGTCAATTCCTCTTTATGTTTTGGCTGGGAGTGAGAAGACAAATTTGAGATCGGTGGAGGCATCTGTAAAATATTTTTTAATGGGAGCTTTTGCGACTGGTTTTTTGCTTTTTGGTTTTGCTTTATTGTATGGAAGTGTGGGAAGTTTTGATTTAGAAACTATTAGTCAATTCAGTCAAAAACAGGGTGTAAATACGAAATTTATTTTAGGGGCAATATTTGTTTTGGGAGCTATGGCATTTAAGGTAGCAATGGTTCCTTTCCATGTGTGGTCTCCAGATGTGTATTATGGTTCTCCTACATGGGTAACACTATTTATGGCATCAGTTGTTAAAATAGCAGGTTTTTATGCATTTTTAAAGTTGATGAATATCGCTTTTATAGGAATTAGAGAGGATTGGTTGTTAATTTTATATGGAATGATAAGTTTAACGCTTTTGGTAGGAAGTTTTTTAGGATTGGTACAAAATGATGTCAAAAAGATGTTGGC
>CAUTLL010000161.1:0-2938 GCA_963539275.1 uncultured Flavobacteriaceae bacterium | reverse complement strand
TCCCAAGTAGATATTGCTATTATGAGTGCAGCCATTGCGGACTATACCCCTAAGATAGTTGCACAAGAAAAAATCAAGAAAAATGAGAAAGAAATGACTTTAACATTAGTCAAAAACCCTGATATTCTCAAAACTATGGGCGAAAAAAAGCAACATCAGTGGTTGGTGGGATTTGCTTTAGAAACAGAAAACGAAGAGGAAAATGCGAAGGGAAAACTACAGAGAAAAAATTTAGATATGATAGTCCTCAACTCTCTAAAAGATAAAGGTGCGGGATTCCAACAGGACACGAATAAAATAAAAATCATCACTGATACGGAGCAAAAAGAATTTTCTCTAAAATCAAAAAAAGAAGTCGCCAAAGACATTCTCAATTTCATAGAAAATAAGATTTCATAAATGATAGAGAGCAACCGAAAGAAACTCTGGTTGCTCTTTTATTTTTAAGAATCGTTAAGTTTTTATTCTATTTATTTTTCTCTAAAAAACGATGCATCTGCGAGGAGTTCCAATCTGCCGCCCCTGCATCTTTCTTTAATATTTCGCCGTTTTTACTGATGATAAAAGTCGTAGGAAAAACATTAAAATGTAGAATTTCAGGGAGCTGACCGCTGTCAATCATATAAACAGGAACGGTATATTGGTTCTTTTCTAAGAAATCCCTTACTTTCTGCTCCTCATCTTGCATTGCTATCAATACGAAATGAGCATTCTCCTTCTGCTTCATGTATAATTCTTGAATACTCGGAAACTCGGCTCTGCATGGCGGACACCAGCTTCCCCAAAAATTAAGAAACAAGGTCTTCCCATAGAAGTCTGAGAGGTGAGCATCAGGGACATTGATGCCTTTCAGCTCAATATCATACTCCTCTTTCCTTAAAACTCCCTGCACATTCCCCTCCTCTACTGATGGACTAAACAAGAAAACTCTCATCACTCGTTCTCTAACACCTGGTACAAAGAAAAACACCAATACAAAAACTATAAATACAATGTTTCCTTTATTCTTTTTAATAAAATCTTTCATTTTTTTATTCTAAAAATTAGTTTTAATCTTTTCACACATCTTATTTTACTCAATCCTTTGGTTTCTACCAAATCAGTCATCTTATTTTGCTAAATCCATTGTTCCGAACTATTTATGAATTCATCAATGCTTCCTTTTTCATTTTCCTGTCAATTATGCATTCATTATTCCATAAAAAAGTGTTTTTTCTTGCTTTTATGAAGTCATTATCAGCTCAAATTTTTATTGCTTACTCATTTATGCGTTCATATTTTTGTAAAAAAGTGCTTAAATCCTCTTTTATGTAATCATAATTGAGCCACTCAACATGATTGAGTTTTTTAAGCCAAGTTAATTGTCTTTTGGCATATCTTCTGGAGTTTTTCTTAATCTCTGAAACGGCAAAATCCAAATCCCAGTCCCCATCAAAATACTTAAACAGCTCGGTATATCCTACCGTTTGCAATGCGGTATTGTTTCGGTAAGGGAGAAGATTTTTAGCCTCTTGTAAGAGTCCTTGCTCCATCATTTTATCTACTCTTTGGTTTATTCTATCATACATCACCTCTCGCTCTGCTGTGAGGCCAATCCTTATCGTTTCAAAATTTCTTTGTGGCAAGGGCTGAGCGATATTCTCTGTATAGGTCTTCCCTGTTTGCCAAATAATATCCAATGCTCTGAGCAGACGGCGAGGGTTTTCTCTATCCACCACCTGATAATATTCCTTATCTGCCTCGCGAAGCATGTCTTGCAGGGTTTCTATTCCCTTTTCTCTCCAAATATGCTCTAATTGACGCTGATTTTCTTCATTAGCTTCAGGCAGATTATTCAGCCCCTCCACCAAAGCTTTCTCATACATTCCAGAACCTCCCACCAAAACCACTTCATCATACTTCATAAACAGCTCATCTAACTTTGCCAAAGCATCTATTTCATACTGCCCGATAGAATATTCCTCCTTTACACTTAAATTCCCAATAAAATGATGCTTAGCCTCTGCCAGCTCATCTCCGTCTGGTGCAGCCGTCCCAATAGGCATTTCCTTAAAAAATTGCCTTGCATCACAAGACAAAATCTCTGTGCCAAAGTGCTTGGCTACTAAAATAGCCAACTTGGTTTTACCAATCCCCGTAGGACCTACAATAGAAAATAGTCTTTTCTTCATTACTACTCATTCATAAAAGTGTGTAAATATATCATTTTTTCACTCTATGATAAATAATACCACCATAAAAAACAATTCTCCCTAAATACAACCTTATAAAATCCAAGTTATATTTAGGGAGGGTATAAATTTTTCAGTAATGCTTTCTTACTATTTTATAACTACCAATTGCTGAGCACGATCCTGAAGATTTAATCTAAAATTCCCGTCAAATGGAGCTCTTGCCGTTACTACTACAGAAACGCTATAATCACTTGCATCTCCCCCTGATGGGACTAAATAGTTTATCAAAATAGGCTGACTAAAATCTGATGCATAACCTTTATCTGTTCCAATATTTGCAGTCTCTGAAGCATTGTAAACTCTTCCTCTAAAATTCACAATTTGCTTCACTTTTTTAAGCATAGTATCGCCTTTGTACAGATACATATAGATGATCACCTGTCTGTCCCCATTAGCTGGGATATCATCAATATTCTTATTAGCATCCGAAGTGGCTCCGTTTTTTTGAACCTCAAAATTAATTATAGATTGTATGGTTAAGAATTCTCCTGCATTTGCTGTAAAAGTAGTATTTCTATTTGTATACCCACCAGAAGATGCTGTCACATCACTCTTTGAACCAAACACATAATAATTAGAATAGTTATCCTGTGCATCTTTCGACTTATCAGCAAGTGCTACTTTTTCTGATGCTCTCTCATTATTTGTATTCCATTTTAATCCTGTTGCAGGATGGTTAAGAATGTTTATTATTGGGGCTTTAC
>CAUTLL010000160.1:0-2939 GCA_963539275.1 uncultured Flavobacteriaceae bacterium | reverse complement strand
ATGAATCTTTTTTTCTTGCTCTTTTGTTCCTCTAAACTTCCCAAAGAAAGTCAATAATAATAATCTGAACATATAAGCCGTTGTTAGCCCAGAACTTATCATTGCCATTACCCAAATCATAGGATTTTTAGCGTAAAGCATCACCAAAATTTCATCCTTTGAAATCATTCCTGACAATGGAGGTACCCCACAAATCGCCAAAGTTCCGATAAAAAAAGTCCAATAAGTCAAAGGGATTTTCTTTTTCAGTCCTCCCATAAAACGCATGTCTTGTTCACCTCCCATCGCATGAATTACCGAACCTGCTCCTAAGAACATCAATGCCTTAAAAAATGCATGCGTTATTAAATGAAACATTGCTATAACATAAGCCCCTACTCCTAAGGCCATCACCATAAATCCTAACTGTGAGACCGTAGAATATGCTAAAACTTTTTTAATATCGTTTTGTCTTAACCCAATAAAAGCTGTTATCAAAGAAGTTACCAACCCTATTCCTAAAATAAAATCCAAAACAAAAGGCGTCAAATCATAAAAGAAATGAGAACGAACGATGAGATAAATCCCTGCGGTAACCATCGTCGCTGCATGAATAAGTGCCGAAACTGGCGTAGGCCCAGCCATCGCATCAGGAAGCCATGTAAAAAGTGGTATTTGAGCAGATTTCCCAATTGAACCAATAAAAAAACTTATAGTAATTAATAGCAAAACAAAATTGTCAACACTCATCTCTGCAAGGCTCTTTTGAACACTTAAAAATTCTAAAGTTTCGAAATGATATGCAATTACAAAAATCCCTACCAACATTCCCAAATCCCCTATTCTATTCATGATGAAAGCCTTCCGTGCCGCTTTACCATACTCTTCATTTCTAAACCAAAAACCTATCAATAAAAATGAACAAAGCCCTACTCCTTCCCAACCAACAAACAGCACCAAATAATTACTACCCAAAACTAATAATAGCATAGAAAAGATGAAAAGATTAAGATAAGCAAAAAACTTATAAAATCCCTCGTCGTTTTCCATATATCCAACAGAATACAAGTGAATTAAAGTGCCTATTCCTGTGATTATCATCATCATAATAATGGACAATTGATCCAATTGAAAACTAAAATCTACTACTAAATGATGAATATGAAACCATTCAAAAACCTTAAAAATCTGTGGAGAAGTATCATTTGTCATTCCTAAAAACAACTTTAACGATAGCAAAAAAGCCAAAAACACCACTACAGTAGCCCAACTACCAACCACTATTTTAGGCAAAAATTTTCCAAAAAGTCCATTGATTACAAATCCCAATAAAGGCAATAAAATAATGATATATAATACCTCCATCACCTTAACCTTTTAATTTATTGAAAATTTCTACATCCACAGAGCGTTTATTACGATACATCATCATAATAATTGCTAATCCTATCGCAACCTCTGCAGCTGCCACCACCATAATAAAAAACACCAATATCTGCCCCTCTGCATCTCCTCGATACGCTGAAAATGCAACTAAAAGTAGATTTACCGCATTGAGCATTAGCTCAATACAACCTAAAATAATAATTGCATTTCTACGAAGTAAAACCCCTAAAACTCCCAGACAGAATAAAATACTACTCAGTACTACAAAATATTCTAATGGGATGTTTTGTATAAATGTGTTTTCCATTTCTTAAAAATTTATAAAGAATCTTTTTTGAAACCTTTTGAACAAAATTATGAAAAAATCCACTCATTACAGAATGGATTTATCATTAAAACTAAATGTGAATAACCTCTCCATAAGCAGCTGCTACCGCTTCCATAACAGCTTCTGATAATGTAGGATGCGGATGCACTGACTTTAGAATCTCATGACCAGTAGTTTCTAATTTTCTCGCAACCACTACTTCAGAAATCATCTCCGTAACTCCTGTTCCTATCATATGACAGCCTAACCATTCCCCGTATTTAGCATCAAAAATAACTTTTATAAAACCATCAGTATCGCCATTTGCAGTCGCTTTTCCACTTGCAGAGAATGGGAATTTTCCTACTTTAATTTCATATCCCTTTTCTACGGCTTGTTTCTCCGTAAGTCCTACTGAAGCTATCTCTGGAATACAATAAGTACACCCTGGGATATTACCATAATCTATTCTCTCTACCTCTAATCCTTTAATTTTTTCTACACAAGTAATTCCTTCCGCTGAAGCTACATGAGCCAATGCTTGAGTAGGAATAATATCTCCTATCGCATAATATCCGGGCACAGAAGTTTGGTACCATTCATTCACTAAAACCCTACCTCTATCGGTTTGAATTCCCACTTCTTCCAAGCCAATATCTTCTATATTAGCAGTAACTCCCACTGCAGAAAGTAAAATATCAGCTTGTAACTCTACCTCTCCCTTTTCCGTTTTTACTTTAGCAATAACTCCCTCTCCTAAAGTATCTACGGATTCTACTGAAGCACTTGTCATTACCTTAACTTTAGCCTTTTTGAAAGCTCTTTCTAGATGTTTAGAAACTTCTTCATCTTCCACAGGAACAATATTTGGCATAAACTCTACAATCGTCACCTGAGTTCCCATTGTTGCATAAAAATAAGCAAACTCAACACCTATCGCACCTGACCCCACTACTATCATAGATTTCGGTTGTTTAGGAAGTGTCAAGGCTTGTCTATAGCCGATAACCTTCTTACCATCTTGTGGCAGATTTGGTAATTCTCTTGAACGGGCTCCTGTTGCCAAAATAATATGCTCAGCAGAATATTCTATTATCTCTCCATCTTTTTCTACCGCTACTTTTTTCCCTACTTTTACTTTTGCATTACCAAAAAGCACATCTATTTTATTTTTCTTCAACAGAAACTCTACCCCTTTACTCATTTTCTCTGATACGCTTCTGCTTCTTTGTATCACATTAGAAAACTCAAAACTTGCCTCCACAGG
>CAUTLL010000159.1:0-2951 GCA_963539275.1 uncultured Flavobacteriaceae bacterium | reverse complement strand
TCACCGAAATAAGTTTTGATATCTAAATCATATACGCTGTCATTTCCTTTGGGATTTATGGCGTAGAGTAGAGTCGTAATTTGAGGAAATTTCTCTAAAATGAAATTTAGTAGCTTTATTCTCTGCTTTTCATTTTCTTTGAAAAACTGGATAAGAATCATCCATTCTCCTTTGGAGTTTTGACGAAGCATGAGGGTTCTTAAAAAACCATCTTGACTTTTTAAATCAAAGAAATCAAGTTTATTTTCTATGGCGTAATTGCGAATAGCTAAGCGAATTTCATTTGATGGATATTCTTGTAGATAGCAATTTTTCAGGTCTAATATTTTACTCCATTGTCCTGGAATATGAAATCCTAATGCATTTTTTTGGTTAATATCTGTACCAGATTTAATCTCTTCTGAAGTAAGCCAGCGAGCGTTAGAGAAAGAAAATTCCATTTTATTTCGGTAGTAATAAAGCTCTTCACCTCCTAAAATTGGAATGCTTTCAAAATCTTCTATTCCACCAATTCTTTTGATGTTATTGACAACTTCATCTTGTTTAAATTCCAACTGCTTTTCATAGCTCATATTTTGCCATTTACAACCTCCACAAACCCCAAAATGCTCACATTCAGGTTCTACACGAAAAGGAGAAGGAGTTAAAATTTCTACAGCATCGGCTTCATAATATTTACTTTTTGCTTTTTTTACTCGGGCATTTACTATATCCCCTGGAATAGCACCAGAAACAATGATGGTTTTGCCGTCTTCAGTTTTTCCAATAGAAACTCCTTTCGCACCAGCGGAAAGGAGTTTTATATTTTCTAAAATTAGATTTTTTTTATTCTTTTTCAAAATGAAAAATTTTATTAGTGATTATGCCCATCATGCTCGTGATGAGATTCAATATCGTTAAAATTATTTTGAATGGGAGCATTCAGACCAGTTTGCTTATTTAATATATCAATAAGTTTAGGCTCTGCGATATTTAAGAATGCTTGACTTGCAATTTTCCCATCTTTATCCAAAACAACGAAACTTGGTAATTTGAATCCATAGATATGATATTGTTTTGCCATTTCAGATTTTAGACCACCTTTTGCATAAACACTTGTTCCAAAAAGGTCCTTCATTAAAGCTTTTGAGGTGTTTTGAAATTGCTTTTGGTTATCTTCAAAATTAATATAAACAAAATTCATCTTTGTTTTGTAAAAATTGCTTAATTCCTTTAATGTAGGAGCTACATGTTCTACCATAGCAGGAGAAAAAGAATTATAAAACACCAATAGGGTAGGTTTTCCTTTAAAATTAGAAATTTTTAATGTTTTTCCATCTTGTCCTGTTAGCATTCCTTCAGGAGCTTGTGAACCGATTTTTACTCCTAAAATTGCATGAAATACTTTATCTAACTCCTTTTTAATAGTAGAGGATTGTACTTTATCAGAAAGTACTTTGTAAGCCTGTTCTGCTCTATGATTTTGAGGAGTAAAGTCAAATTGTGTAGCAATGAACGAAGCCAAATAATCTTTAGTTTTTTGATTAAGTTCTTTTCTTGTGTCTAAAAATTTCAAAAAAACTTCTGTTTGAGTAATTTTTGTATTATTTAGATAGGGTTTTGCGAATACTTGGAAATCGTTTTGCAATTTCATTAGCAAATACTGTCTAAACTCAGGAAAAGTTTCAATGAAAGAAGATTTTTCTAACATTTTTTGTTTTTTCTTGAAATCTTCAGATACTTTGAAATTTGATTTTCCTGTGATTTGCCCATGTATAAGTTCATATTGGCTACTAATTATCAGAAGATTAACTAATAGTTCATCTTTTTTCCAATTTAGTACTTCATTATCAGTTTTTTTAGTTTTTGCGATTTCATCCAATTTTTTATTGATATCAGTAGCATATTTTTCCATTTCTTTAATGAAATCGGCTTCGTTTTTTTTAAGAATATCAACACTTATTTTACTAGATAGATATTCGTTTACAAACTTAGCACTTTCTGATAAAAACTCATTGTTAGCTTGTCCTTCACCAGTGATTTTTAAATCTTCTGGGAAGTTAGACCCATTTCCTGTAATATGAATATTTTGTCCTTTTTTCAGGTAAATAGGTTGAATTCTTCCTTGGTAAATTAAGGCATAAATTCCATTTTTATCAATACTAATTGTATCAGAAAAGTTTCCTTTTTCATCAATGCCAAAATTAGTGATAGGGAGTGTCGCTACTGAAGAAATATCAATAATTTCTACCCTACTTAACGGAAGAGCATTATTTAATTTCCCTGAAATTATTACTTCTTTTTTGGAGCAAGAAATAATGAAAATGGATAAAATTAACAGCAAAAAATATTTTTTCATAAATTTTATTTTATAAATTATTCAAATCTTCATCATCGTAATCATCCTCATAGTCAGAACTAAAATTCTCATCGGAAAGAATAAAATTATCATCAAAAATAGCAAGATTGGATTTTTTAGAAAGAGAGGAATCTCCACTTTTTCCAGGGGCTTTTAGAGGAACATTTCCGAAACGGAATATAGTAATAGGATAGTTAACAGCTGGTTTTTCTTCGTTGATTTCTAAAAGTTCACAGAAGAACTCCCATAAATCTAGGAGTCCATATTTGAAGTGCATTTTATCTCCAATTTTTGTAAATGCTTCTTTTACATAAATATCACTCATGGTTTCTCCTTCTCCATCATCAGACATATCCTCTAAAGGGATTGCATCACCTTCTGACCAGTCTTCATCAGCGTAGTAAAAAGAAGATAACTCTTCTCCTTGCAGGCTAAAAGCACTTTTAATTCCTAAATGTAAATTCCAAAGAGTTTGTTTGTCTTTGATTTCAATATCCCTAAAAATCTGCTCTTTAGAGTTGTCTGTGTCTAAAATAACTCTTACTTTGTAAATCATAAAATCTATCTTTCGTTTGCTTTATTTTGAAATGAATTTGCAAATATAGTATAATTC
>CAUTLL010000158.1:0-2988 GCA_963539275.1 uncultured Flavobacteriaceae bacterium | reverse complement strand
AATATCTCCAATATCTAAAAGATGTTTATACACTTCATTATAAAGGTCTTTATTGTCATCAGGGCAAATTTCATCTCTATTAAAATACACCTGTACACGCCCCAAAGAATCTTGTAATTCAGCGAAAGATGCCTTTCCTTGAATCCTTCTGGAAACGAGTCTCCCAGCAAGTTTTACCTTTTTCCCTTCTTCAAAATTATTTTTGATAGACTCTGTGGTGTCTGTAATCGTATATTCTTCGGCAGGAAAAGCATTGATACCCATTTGGGTCAGTTTTTCCAATTTTTCTCTACGGATAATTTCCTGTTCTGATAATGCCATATTCTTATTTTTTTATATATGCAAAAATAATGATTTTTATTCAATAGAAAAAAGTGGCATTGATGATTAGAGAAGTATTACATCAATGCCACTGGGTATTTTTATAAAAAATCTTACCGAAATAGATTATTTTATCTGTTTAAGAGCTTCACAAGCTTCTTTATAACGATTTTCACAGGCTTTTCGTAACCAATACACCGCTTTTGTTTTAGACTTATCTACTCCTTCTCCATTATAGTAGGCAACACCTAAATTATATTGAGCCACTACATCACCTTGGTTGGCTTTTTGGATTAAAGTTTTAATGTCTGTGTTTTGTGCATAGAATAATGTGGTAAGAAATAATCCTGCGGATAAAATCAACTTTTTCATTTCATATATTTTTTTGTATTAATTATCCACAAAAATAGTTTTTTTTAATAAAAATTTAGGTTCTGAAATGGAGTTTTTAGGTCTTTCATCGTTCCGTTTAGGTTGATGACCTAAAATTTTAGGTTGTTCACCTATTTATTTTAGGTCATCTACCTAATTTTTTAGGTTCGGAACCTAAAAATATCTATAATGAACCTAATCGCTTCATTATTTTACCGATATGGATTGGTCTTTTACTCCATTACAGCGGTTAAATCTTAATATTATTTCATCAAAGGGAGAAAATTAAAGGTTTTTTGATGTAATTTTGTGCTATGAATACCAAAATTAAGTTTGAAGATTTAGGGATAATGGATTATTCCACCGCTTGGGAATATCAAGAAAATCTCATGAAAAACACCATAGAGATAAAAATGAAAAACCGAAAATCCCCAGCGGAGCAAATGATGGAAACGCCCAACTATTTCCTCTTTGTAGAGCACCCTCATGTCTATACTTTAGGGAAAAGCGGTGATGAAAATAATATGCTCATCAGTACCGAAACATTAGAAAAAATCAATGCCTCTTATGTGAAGACCAATCGTGGCGGAGATATTACCTATCATGGTTATGGGCAGATTGTAGGTTATCCTATTTTGGATTTAGAAAATTTTTTTACGGATATTCATCGTTATATGAGAAATTTGGAGGAAGTCATCATTCTCACCATGGCAGATTATGGTCTAAAAGGTGAACGCTCTCAGGGAGAAACTGGCGTTTGGCTGGATGTAGGGAAACCCTTTGCAAGGAAAATCTGTGCCATGGGCGTGAAGGCTTCTCGCTGGGTTACCATACATGGTTTTGCATTTAATGTCAATACTGATATGCGATATTTTGAGCATATCATTCCTTGTGGGATTAAGGGAAAACAAGTAACCTCCCTTGAACGAGAGCTGGGACAAAAACTCAATATAGAAGAAGTAAAAAATAAAATAAAACGGCACTTCTCCGAAGTTTTCAAATGTGAGTTGATATAAAAAAACAAAAAACCACTAACCAAAAGGTCAGCGGTTTTTTTATCATTTTTATTTTTTAGAAATTGTAAGCATATCCTAAATTGATAGAGTTACCATTATCTCTTACTCCTTGATATTTGAAAGACATTCCTTTGAAAGAAAGATATACATCATGCTTTCCATTTACAGAATATCCTACTTTTGGTTGGTAGTAGAATGATCCTGTTTTGAAGTCAGAAAGTTTACCAGTGAAGAACGCATATCCTAAATCAGCTCCTACAAATATATTATTCCCTACATTTACTTGCCCTGTAGCAGCCAATGGAATAATTCCTAAATCAGGAAAATTAAAACTAAAATTAAAATCTCCTAAACCAACTCTTTCTTTTTTCCCAAAATAGTGAGAATACCCTGTAGTCACTCCTAATTTAAGATTTTCTGAAACTGGATACACATAAGCTACATCAGCACCGATATTAAAGCTATGAGTATCTGATAAATCACCTACTGGCAAACCAATGTGAGCTCCCACCTTAAAATTTCCTTTTTCTTGTGCATTCACTAATCCGAATAGTGCAAATGCACCTGCTAAAAACATCTTTTTCATTACTATTTTTATTGAAAATTATACTTCGCAAAAATAATTTTTTTATTGTAAAAAACAAATTTTATATTATTTTTTTCATCTCTGCGATGGTTTCTTGAGGTTTTCCATTAAAAATCCCTGAACCAGAAACTATAATATCCACCCCTGCTTCGGCAATTTCTTGAATATTATTTAATTTAACTCCTCCATCTACTTCTATCTCTATATGCTCCATGCCTCTTTCCTGTAATAATTGTTTTAATCTTTTAATTTTTGATAAAGCAGAAGGAATAAAAGATTGCCCTCCAAAACCAGGATTTACAGACATTATCAGAATTAAATCTATCTCTTCTAAAACTTCTTCTATGGCACTAATCGGTGTATGAGGGTTAAGAGACACTCCACTTTTACAGCCTAAACTTCTAATATGCTGTAAAGTTCTATGAAGATGAGTGCAAGCCTCTGCATGAATGGTCAAATAATCTGCACCTGCCTTTATAAAGTCCTCCACATATCGCTCTGGTTTTTCTATCATTAGATGTACATCACAAGGAAGTTGAGTCTGTTTTTTTATTGCTTGTAAAACGGGAATTCCTATGGTTATATTAGGCACAAAAAGTCCATCCATTACATCAATATGGAGGATGTCAGCCCCCGCTTCTTCTAACATTTTAATATCTCGCCCTAAATAACAAAAATCCGCAGATAAAAGAG
>CAUTLL010000157.1:0-3007 GCA_963539275.1 uncultured Flavobacteriaceae bacterium | reverse complement strand
AAGAAGCCCATCTCTCATTTGGATTAAATCCGTATTATCCCCCACAAAAGCCGATGTAGCTCCAAGATGAATAATTGATTTTGCCAATGGTGCTACATCTCCATAAGCATGAACATGAGCCATCACATCATGACGGAATTTTTTTTCATATTCGGCAGCTTTTTCGTAATCTATATTGTCAACATTATCTTTTAACTGCTGAATTTGCTCATCTGAAATATTCAAACCGAGCTGTTTTTCTATTTCTGCCAATGCTATCCAAAGTTTTCTCCAATTTTGAAATTTATTATTTGGTGAAAAATTATACAACATTTCTTGGCTCGCATATCGCTCCTCTAAAGGATTTTTATAAGTATCCATAGCTTAATTTTAATTGCCTCAAAAATAATGATTTTTTCATAAACGAAGCAACTTATTATTACTCTTTATTTCTTTTCAGCAATAATGCAAATTGCATTAAGGTTATTTTGATATTTTCTAAAAACTTTTCTCATTTCAAAAATTCTTTTTCGTGCAAGAGAATTAGTCAATATATTAAATATGATTTTTATGGTTCTGAAAAATCCCTCATCATCAATTACCCTTTTCGGCTCTAAAAGATGCATAGGGTTGGTAATAATTTTCTTCACTAAAAATCCTTCTTGTTCTAACAATTTTGTCCATTCACTTTCCGTCAATGGCCTTGCATTTACTTTTATTGCGATTGCTAAATCTTTTTGTATTTCAGCTTTTTTCTCTTCACTAATGTTGTTAGGAGTAAGCCCTAACTCATGAATAGCATAGAAACCTCCTTTTTTCAAAATTCGATGAGCCTCTCTGATAATTTCAGCCTTACGATGGTCAGCATGCATCGTTAGCATCGCCTCTCCGTATACTTTTGTAGCACTTTCTGACTCCAAAGTAGAAGCAGCAGCATTCGCGTTAATAAACCTAATATTTTTCCCATTTAATTTATCCTTCAAGAGCTCAACAACCTCATGATTAAGCTCTATTCCTGTATATGTATTTGGATTTTTAGACAATGAAATCTCTGCAGTAAATCCTAAACCTGGAGCAAACTCCACAACATCATCTTGATGAGTAATTTCTAAATTCTCTATCATTTTAAGACTCAATTCTTTTCCTCCTGGTCTTAAAACCTTTTTACCAACCTTTGCTAAAATCCAATGCCCTTGCTGAGGGTTCATCTGCTGTTCTTTGCTCATTTTTTTCTATTTTTTCGCAACTTCTTCTACTCTTTCAGAAGTATCTAATTTGCTTATTGTTAAACGAATTACACTTTCTTCTCTCGCCAATAAATGATGAGGAACACCACCTGATAAAGTCAATAAACCTCCTGACTTCACTTCATATTCGTCCTCCTTTACACCAAAAATAATTTCTCCTGACAACAACTCTACCACAATAGGATAAGGCGTCTGATGCTCTTTCATTTCTTGACCTTTTTTCATCAGAATTCTAATTTCTTTCGTAAAATCTGTTTCTAAAATTAATTTTACAGCGGGTTTATTTTCATTAAACTCTAAATTCTCGTAAATAGATGCTATCTTCATAACTTTTAAAAATTAATATTGACAAATATATAATATTATTTATAATAATTCTAAATAATATTTGTAATTTTAATTACTCCCAAATAATATTTTGATTACCTAAAATATTTTTTCCTATTTTTGCGAGATGTTTAGAAGTCATTTTTTAGGATTATTTCTTTTAGGGCTTTATTCTTGTAGTGAAGATTACATTCCAAAACCTAAGGGAGAATTGCGTTTAGAATATCCGAAAGCAGCATATCTCACATTCGATTCTGAATGTGGATTTTCGTTTGATTATTCACGCTTTGCAAAAATAAATAATGCTAAACGACCTTGTTGGTATAACCTTTCTTACCCACAAATGAAGGCAAATGTTTTCATTACTTATTTTCCGATTAAAAATGATTTTAATCTCCATGTTAAAGAGGTTGAAAAAATGGTATACGAACATACCATCAGAGCATCTGCCATAGAGACCCAATCTTTTTCTTATCCTGAAAAAAAAGTTTGGGGAAATTTTTACGAACTCAAAGGTCATTCAGCATCTAATATTCAAATTTTTATTACGGATAGTGTTCAGCATTTTGTAACAGCTAACTTATATTTCAAATCAAGACCAAAACCGGACTCTTTACAACCTGCAATAGATTACATAAAAGAAGATTTAACCCATATGATAGAAACTTTTCATTGGAAATAATTTATATCAAGATACTACATAAATAATGAAACTTTTAGCGATTGGAACTATAGCATTTGATGCAATAGAAACTCCTTTTGGAAAAACAGATAAAATTTTAGGCGGTGCTGCTACTTACATCGGTTTGTCAGCATCTGTACTAAATACAGATGTTAGTCTAGTATCCGTTATCGGAGGTGATTTTCCACAAGATTATTTAGATTTACTCAGTAAAAGAAACATCAATATTGATGGTGTGGAAATCATTCCAGAAGGCAAAACTTTTTTTTGGTCAGGAAAATACCACAATGACCTAAATTCACGAGATACAATAACTACTGAACTCAATGTTTTAGAAAATTTTAATCCAAAAATTCCTGAACATTGTCAAAATCATGAGATTTTATTACTAGGTAATTTACATCCAAGTGTTCAACTATCCGTATTAAATCACATGAAAAGCCGCCCTAAACTTGTCATTTTAGATACCATGAATTTTTGGATGAATCACACTTGGGATTTATTGATGAAAGTCATTGCAAAAACTGATATAATCACAATTAATGATGAAGAAGCAAGACAGCTATCCGGAGAATATTCTCTACCTAAAGCTGCTCAAAAAATTTATAAAATGGGTCCTAAATATGTAATCATCAAAAAAGGAGAACACGGAGCATTACTTTTCAGCGAAGGTAAAGTTTTTGCAATTCCCGCCCTACCTTTAGAAGATGTTTTTGACCCAACTGGTGCAGGTGATACTTTTGCTGGAGGTTTTGCTGCTCATTTGGCAGCT
>CAUTLL010000156.1:0-3011 GCA_963539275.1 uncultured Flavobacteriaceae bacterium | reverse complement strand
TTCTCATTAACAGAAATCCCTGTTTTTAATAGTTGGTGTGTTTTTTTAGTCGTTTTTACACTTACTTTAATATCTATCTTTGTATCAACTATTTTATCCGCTGGTAAAGACTCTAATCTTAAATAAAATCCTTTGAAATCATTGTTTATCATCAGATTTTTTGATGTAGAAAGTTTTTCACCATTACTATAAACTTCCATAATAGTCTCCAATCCAGCATTAGAAAACTCCACTACATTACCTGAATGATCCAACAGCCTAGGCACTACCCTCAATGCTTTCGCTCCATATACACTATCGATATCTACTGGACGAACAATAATCTCCAATGATGATGCATGAACATCATTAGGATCTATTTCCACAGCAGAAATATTTTGAAAAATATTCATTTCTCCCAATGACGGCGGTGCTGTACTTGACCAATCTACATTATGCTCTCTCGCAACCTTATCAGCTAAAGAAAAAATATCAGAAACTTTTTTATCATGAATCAATTTTGCTAACTCTTCTAACTTCTGCATATCTGTGTCTCCTTCTACCGCAAATGTTTTCAATATATATAGTGCTTCATTAAATTTGGTCTGCTGTAATGTGTTCAATGAACTTGCCATATCATTAATACTTTCTTGAAATGCCTTTATCGATGAGCCATCTACAGCATCTTTTTTACAACTCGCCATAAAAAGCAATATCCCCAAAAATAACAATCTCGCCAATTTCTTCATAAAAATTATAAATTTGACACAAAAGTAAGAAATTATCTATAATTTGTTCATTATAAAAAACTAAATTTCATATTTTTGCCCAAAAAATTTCATTCAATGAAAAAGTTATATCAAATATCTTTTTTCTGTTTATATTTGAGTTTTTCACAATGCTTAACAGCTCAGATAGAAAGTCAAACAGAAAAAATTGGAAATGGGGAATTAACTTCCACTATAGATAAAAGAATTTCTAATATTTTAGAATCGTTGGTATGCAATAAAAATATAAAAACAACCCCCAATTTAGAAACTACTACAAATAATATAAATAATAATACTAACAAAAGCCTTAGCAACATTGAAATTTGCAAACAAAATCCAAGAATTTTAGGCTATAAAATACAAATAGCTGTAGTAAAAAGCAAAGAAGAAGCTGACAAAATAAGAACAGATTTTAGAAACTATTTCCCTAACATAAAGGTAGAAATAGATGCTTCATTGAGACCTAACTATAAAATTTTGGCAGGAAGTTACTTCAATAGAGAGTCTGCAAGTGGAGATTTGAGAAGGATTAGAAACCACTTCAAATCAGCATCTTCAATACAATACCGTATTTTCTGCTCAGAAGCAAAATAATAAAAAACCCTCTCTATATAGAGAGGGTTTTTTATTTGAAATTTAATATTATAAAGATTCTTTACTTCACTCTGAATAGCAAAATTTCAAATCTCTCTATTTATTGTGCTCTATTAAACTCTTCTTGATTTTTGCTCTGGTGTTCTTTATTTTTTAATTTTTTACCCAATGTATAAGTTGCCGAAAGCCTAAAATATCTTTTAGTTGTAAAATTGGTAAATCCTGTTTCTACCCCATTAGAATAACTGGTATATGTAGGATGATAGGAATCAAAAATATTATTGACATAGATATTCATCACCAATTTTTTATTTAACAACATCCATTTCAGAGAGGCGTTGAATTGGTCGCCACCAGAATCATAATCCAAATCAGATACTCCACGGGTTACTTTTGTATAATCAATTCCTAAAAATAAAGTTTTCTTCTTGTTCAATGTAATATCACTTGTCAAGGAAAGCACTCCACTCCAACCACTCAAATACTGTAAACTGGAAGGCAAAGTAGAATGCGTAGATGAATAATACACATCTGCACTCACTCTTGCCTCCCAAAAATTCCATGGTTTAAACATAAATTTCTGACTAAATCCCAATATTTCACGCTCTATGAAATTTTGTGGAACATTCCATCCTACATTTGTATCAACATTGATGAAATAAAACCACTCAAAATCAGCTTTAGTTTTAGAAAAATAGACCGTGGTAATGCTATTTTCTTTAAATGCATATTCCAATTCTACATTATGAGTAAAAGCGGGAAGCAAATAAGGATTTCCTTCATTATAAGCATATTCTGATACTACATAACGGAAAGGATTGAGAAAATAATAACTCGGTCGCCTAATTCTTTTACCATAATCTAAACTCCAAGAATGATACTCACTTGGCGTAAAGCTCAAATAAAATGTGGGAAATAATTGAGTATAATTCATTTTATTTATCGCATTCACACTTACAGAATAACCTTTTGCCTGGGTATTTTCCATTCTCAATCCTGCTTTTATCTCCCATTTTTCACCAAACTTTTTCCCTATACTTCCGTATAAAGCCTGTGTATTTTCATGATAATTAAATCTATCCGAATATTTTTTATTTTCTGACAAAAGCTGTGAATTATTTTTAGTTTTACTAAAAGAAAACCTTGCTCCATAATTCAAATCTAATCTCCCCAAAGGATGTTCCATATCTATATTAAAAGAATGATTATACACCTTTCTTCCTCCCAAAGAAGTTTTATCCTGATCATAAGATACGGCAAGAGTTTGCCAATTCTTGGTATACTCAGAAGTTCGTACATCTTGACTTTTATCTGCATCTAAAAATAGAAAATCATAATCAAAAGACAATTTTCTATTCTTATCATCTAAATTATAAACCCAATGATAGTTCAAGGTATGATAAAGCGTTTTATCTTCACTATCTGAAACTGCCCTCATCCATCGCTCTGTATCATTATTTACAAAATTAAAAACTTGAGTTTTTGTAACACTTTCAAGACCAATTACATTATTCAGAATTTTATAAGAAACTCCATGGGTCATTTTTTCAGAAATTCTATAATCCAACCCCAATCCTGCCACATATCTTTCTTGTGAATATTGCCCATCTAATCTCCCGCTCCAAAATGTTTTTGGATAAGACAAAGTATTCTCATGAACATTACTAT
>CAUTLL010000155.1:0-3014 GCA_963539275.1 uncultured Flavobacteriaceae bacterium | reverse complement strand
GGATATGCTGCACCTGATACTTTTGGAGGAACTCAAGGGGTTTTTGAATTATTTCATAATGGTAAAAAAATATCTTCTGCATATGCTGCAGGGGTGGATACTGGGGATAAGTATTTGCGTCAATTAACAGGTGAGCCATCAAAGATTACTACTGAATATTTAGCAGGGAGGCTCATGAATACTGCAGTATTGAGTAAAATACCTGTTCCTGCTACATTAATGACAAATGTAGCATTAAAACAAGGGACACATGATTTTGTAGTAAAATATAAATCTTGGTATGGTACTTCTAAAATTAATGTGAATGCTACTAGTTATGATGGTGCTACTTCAGAAGATAATGAAGCATTATTATCTAAAATGTTAATATCGGTATATAACACTAAATAATTGGTATTGTAAATGAAAAACACAGCTGACCTTTTTGGGTTGGCTGTGTTTTTTTTATGTTTTTATAAAAATAAAATTTATTTATGTTTATCAGTGTTGAGAATTTCTTTTATTTTTTCAGCAACTTCTTCTAAGGTAATAACAGAATGAACATTAAGGCCAGAATTATCAATAAGCTGTTTTGCTTCTTCTGCATTTGTTCCTTGTAGCCTTACAATGAGAGGGACAGGTAGAGAACCTAGGTTTTTATAAGCATCAACAATCCCTTGTGCTACTCGGTCGCATCTGACGATTCCACCAAAAATATTAATTAAAATAGTTTTTACATTCGGGTCTTTTAAGATGATGTTGAATGCTTTTTCTACTCTTTCAGCATTGGCAGTTCCGCCCACATCCAAAAAATTTGCAGGGCTTCCTCCGGATGCTTTAATGATATCCATAGTAGCCATCGCAAGTCCCGCACCGTTGACCATACAGCCCACATTTCCATCCAATTTTATAAAATTTAATCCCACTTCTCCGGCTTCTACATCAGTGGGGTCTTCCTCTCTTTTATCTCTTAAAGCTAATAAATCGGGGTGACGAAACAGAGCATTATTATCTAAAATCATTTTAGTATCTATGGCTATTATCTGATTGTCGGAGGTTTTTAGTAAAGGATTGATTTCTAATAGTGAGGCATCAGTACCGATGTAGGCTTTGTATAGAGCTTCTATGAATTTCAAAAAATCCTTAAAAGCTTCGCCTTTCAATCCTAAATTAAAGGCAATTTTTCTCCCTTGAAATGGCAAAAGTTCAACTTTAGGGTCTATTTGTTCACGATGAATAAGATGTGGAGTTTTTTTTGCAATTTCTTCTATATCCATACCTCCTTCTGTGGAATAAACTATTACATTTCGGTTAGTTTGTCGGTCAAGAAGTATAGAAATATAGTATTCCTTGATAGGGTTTTCTCCCGTGTAATACATATCTTCGGCAATGAGAATATCATTCACTTTTTTTCCTTCTGGGGGAGTTTGTGGGGTGATGAGTTGCATACCGATTATGTTTTTTGAATTTTCTCTTACTTCTTCCAAAGTAGAACAAAATTTCACTCCACCACCTTTACCTCTACCACCAGCATGAATTTGAGCTTTCACTACCCAAGCTTTGGTTTGGGTTTGTTGACTTAATTTTTGAGCTGCATTTATAGCATCCTCTGAATTGGATACTAAAATGCCTCGCTGTATTTTAATTCCATAAGAAGATAAAATTTCTTTGGATTGATATTCGTGAAGATTCATATTTTTATTTCAAGTATTTATCAAGAGCAAAAATAATCATTTTTGTAAAAGAAAAATCAAATTTATTTAATAGGTGAATTTTTTCTATATTCTTCAATTTTTTTAATAACTTCATGATGACTAATAGTTTTATCCTTGAAGTATTCTGTGAAATATTTTTTTTCTTCTTCGGTAGCTTGGAGGTGGTTTAAGATATTTATGAGATGCATTTTCATATGTCCTTTTTGAATTCCAGTGGTGATTAAAGAACGCAATGCAGCGAAATTCTGTGCCAACCCTGAAACAGCCAAAATACTCATGAGTTCCTTGGCATCAGGTTTTCCCAAAAGAGCTAATGAAAATTTTGCTAGAGGGTGAAGTCCTGTAAGTCCACCGACTACTCCAACGGAAATGGGCACTTCAATCCAAAATCTGAAAATATTATTTTCAATACTACAATGAGAGAGAGAGGAATATTGTCCGTTTTTACAAGCATAGGTATGAATGGAAGCTTCGGCGGCACGGAAATCATTCCCAGTAGCGATTGTTATAGCGTCTAATCCATTCATAATACCTTTATTATGGGTAGTTGCTCGGTATATGTCTATCTCTGCTATTTTTACGGCTTGATAAAATTTTTCTGCAAATTCTTCGGGCGAAATATTTTTATCATCATTTAATTCTTCTATTTTGCAGGAAACCTCTGCACGAACTAAGCAATCGGGTGTGTAATTAGATAAAATATTCATGATAATTTGGAGAGAGCTTTTTTCTTCATCGGTAAAAATTTCACTTTTAAGAATTTCTTCTTTTAGTGTTTCTCCAAATTGTTCCAAACATGAGTTGATGAAATTTGCCCCCATAGAATCCATCGTTTCAAAACTGGCTTTAAGTTGATAATAATCAGAGAGTTCTTGACTTTTATCAATGAGTTTAATATCCAAAATTCCACCACCTCTTTTTCTCATGTTTGAGGTGATGGATTCCGTGGAAGAGTAGAGTTTTTCTTTAAGAAAATTATTAAAAAATTGAGTTAATTTTTCTTTATCCGTTTTGAAAATAAAGTGAGTGTGTCCTAATTTTTCGGTATTGATAATTTGCGTTTTGAAGCCCCCTCTGCTGAGCCAAAACTTTGCGGATTTAGAGGCTGCAGCTACCACAGAACTTTCTTCTGTTACCATTGGAATTGCAATAATTTTCCCATTAATGAGAAAATTAGGGGCAATGCTGTAAGGCATATAAAAATTAGAAATGGTATTTTCAGAGAATTCATCATGGAGATTTTGAAGTGCAATATTTTCATTCCAATATTGTTTTAATATAGTTTCAAATTCTGGATTTTCAGGAAGATATTTTTGAATA
>CAUTLL010000154.1:0-3020 GCA_963539275.1 uncultured Flavobacteriaceae bacterium | reverse complement strand
TATATTTGCTCCATAAAATAATTATAAAACCAATGAAAAAACAAATATTAAGTATTATACTTTTAGGAGGTGTTGTAGGTTTTTATGCCCAAGAAAAATCTACAGAAATACAAGAAGTTTTTGTTCAAGGAAAGTTTTTGAATACACCTTATAAAAAAGTAGTAGAAAATGTGATGGTAATTTTTGAGCAAGAAATTAAAAATTCTCCAGCTCAGAGTATTGATGAGTTGCTTCAGCAGGTATCGGGTTTAGATGTGAGAAGAAGAGGAGCAAATGGTGTGCAGTCTGATATTTCTATTCGTGGAGGTTCTTTTGACCAGACACTTATTTTAGTTAACGGAATTAGAATGAATGACAGCCAGACAGGGCATAATAGCATGAATATCCCTGTAAGTATGGATAATGTAGAACGCATAGAAGTGATTAAGGGGCCTGCTGCAAGGCGTTTTGGGAATAATGCTTATTCAGGAGTAGTAAATATTATTACCAAAGCAAAAGAAGGTAAAAATGCTAAAATTTCAGCTGAATATGGAGATTTTAACACTTATGTTTTAGGAGCATCTGTTAATTTAGGGAATGAAAAGTTTGCCCAATCTCTTTCCGCAAATACTACTGCTTCTGATGGTTATCGCCACAATACAGACTATAAAATAAGCAATGTTTTTTATCAAAATCAATTGAAAATTAAAAACGGAAGTTTAGGTGTTCAGGCAGGGTTTAGTGAAAAGAAATTTGGAGCAAATGGTTTTTATGCTAGTCCAAAAGCAACAGAGCAGTATGAAGATGTTCAAGCATCTATAGTTAGTATGTTTTATCAACAAAAGTTGAGAAATTTTGGATTGAAATCTAATGTATATTGGAGAAGGGGACAAGATATGTATCTTTACATTAGAAATCGCCCTGAAGTATATAGAAATATGCATATTGGACATAATGTTGGAGGAGAGGTGAATGCTAGTTATGAGTCGGCGATAGGGACTACAGGACTAGGGGTAGAGCTTCGCAAGGAATTTTTGGTAAGCAGTAATTTAGGGCGAAGAGATAGATTCTTGACACAGGTTTTCTTTGAGCATCATTTTTCATTATTCCAAAATAAATTATTAATTACTCCAGGGATTTCTTGGGTTAATTATGATAAAGTAGGGAATTTCCTTTATCCAGGAGTAGATGTAGGATTTAACTTTAATGACCATCATAAGGTTTATGCTAATGTAGCAAGAGTAAATAGAATACCTACATTTACGGATTTATATTATAGTAGTAGAACTGAGTTAGGTAATCCGTCTTTGAAAGCAGAAAGTGCGATTTCTTCAGAAGTGGGATATCAGTTTAGAACATCTCAAATCACAGCGAAAGTGAGCGGTTTTATGAAGAACTCTCATGATGCGATTGACTGGGTGAAATCTGATTTGGCGGCAAAATGGGAAGCTAAAAATATAGGGAAATTAGATTTGAAGGGGATAGAATTAGAGTTTAAGCATACCCCTGTAAAGTGGTTGAGTTATTCCGCAGGATATACATTTATTGATAATAAATTCCATGTTGATGATAATTTATATTCCAAATATGCTTTAGAAAATTTAAAGCACCAATTCATCGGAAAAGCAGAATTCAAGGTAGGTGGTTTTAGTAATGAGGTGGTATATCGATATAACCAGAGAATGGATTTGGGAGATTATCAGTTGTTGGACAATAAATTGACTTATAAAAGAGGTGATTATAATGTTTATCTCTTAATCACGAACATCACGAATAGCAAGTATTCTGAGATGGGGGCTACTGTACCAGTACCAATGCCTGGAAGATGGTTCCATGTAGGAATGAGCTATAATATAGGACTTTGATTTGTTTAAAAGTTGATGACAAAAAAATAAGCCTTACATATTTTTGTAAGGCTATTTTATTGCTTTTGTTTCAGGTTAGTCGGTTTTAGATTAGGATTACTTGAATTGGTTTTAATTCTTGCAATCCCGATTTGGGACGACTTGAATTAGTTTTAGTTCTTGAAATCCCGACTTGGGACGATTTGAATTAGTTTTAAGTCTTGCAATCCCAATTTGGGACAGTTTGTTTTAATATTCAGGCTCGTTTTCCCAATGATTTTTGATTATCTTGAATTTTTGGTGTATAGTTTTGCAATGCCCCACACCATAAAAGAAGGGATAAGCCACGCCAAATTATAAGAAGATAGGGGCAGATATTCATTGATGCCAATATTTATCCCTAAGGAAGCTAAAAAATCAGGCACAGTGAAGATGAAGCTTGTCATAACAACCACCTTGAATATAAATTCAGAGGTCCAACTTTCAGGCACGAGGTTAAGGAAAATAAGAGTAACCACGATAGGGTAAATCAGAATCAAAATAGGCACAGCAATAGCAATGATATAGTCCGTACCAGTCTGTCCTACTAAGACACCCCATAAACAAGAAACAATAATCGTAACATGAGAAGCCAAATCAGACTTGAAAATAGTTTTCATGAAGTCCGCGGCTCCTGTGATAATCCCTACAGCAGTAGTAAAACAGGCAATGCTCACACTGATGTTCAATAAATCTTTGCCGATTTGCCCCAATGTGTAGTGGCTCATCCCAGAAAGTACATCCGCTCGAGAAATGTTTCCAGATGGGAAATGTTCCCTTAAGATAGCCCCTGTGTAGATGAAGCCTGTATAAATAATAAATAAAGCTAAACCACTAATAACTCCAGCGTAGATGGTCAGTTTTTTCTTTTGATTAAAATCAAGTGTATTATCTATATCTAAAGATGAAATAATAACCCCTCCAA
Source organism: uncultured Flavobacteriaceae bacterium (assembly GCA_963539275.1). GTDB lineage: Bacteria > Bacteroidota > Bacteroidia > Flavobacteriales > Weeksellaceae > JABCPE02. Next base: position 233 of record CAUTLL010000154.1, on the reverse strand, counting down.
TGATGATAGAAGCAATACCATCAAAAGTCTGATAGCCTTCCAATAATCCTGCACTGAAAGGATTTTCCAAAGATGTAGGCATCATCTCTCCATCTACAAATAATACTGCTTTGAAAATGATAAGTAAGATAATCCCTAGAAGAATAGGAGTGAGGTATTTCCCTAAAATATTTAAAATTTTATTTCTATTAAAACATAAATACATAACAGCACCGAAATAAATAATCCCAAAC
>CAUTLL010000153.1:0-3093 GCA_963539275.1 uncultured Flavobacteriaceae bacterium | reverse complement strand
TTGCTTTAATATTTTTCTGTAAATAGAACTAATAGACTTTGCTCTACCTTTGATTTTGAAATTTAACCCTTCTTCTTTGAGTTTTTCAGAAACTAACTTTATAAATTCTTGTACATATTGTTCTCTTTTTTCTTTGGCGATAATTAGTTTTTCAGAAATTTCGTTATAAATTTCTGGGAAATTATATTTTAGCGATAAATCTTCTAATTCAGATTTGATATTGTAAAAACCCAAACGATGAGCTAATGGAACATAGATATAAACGGTTTCCGCAGCAATTTTTTTTTGCTTATCAGGTCGCATACTATCTAGTGTTCTCATGTTGTGGAGCCTATCTGCAATTTTGATGAGAATTACCCTGAAATCATTAGATAAGGTTAAAAGTAATTTTCTGTAATTTTCAGACTGGACAGAAATATTCTGGTTATTCATTACCGAGATTTTCGTTAGTCCATTCACAATATCTGCAACTTTTTTACTGAAAATTTTTTCTAAATCTTCATAAGTGTAATCACTATCTTCTATCACATCATGAAGTAAAGCACAAGCAATGCTTGTAGCTCCTAATCCTAATTCATTTGCTACAATTTTTGCTACAGCAATAGGATGGAAGATATAAGGCTCTCCTGATTTTCGGCGTTGATCTTTGTGTGCATCAAGGGCAATTTCAAAAGCTTTTTTAATGAATGTTATTTGTTCTTCATTGAGCTTTCGGTAAGTGTGATGGATTAAATCATTAAACTGAGCAAAAATTTCTTCTCTTTCTTTTTCCAAATCTATTGCCATAATCCTAAATTTATTTCTACGAAACTAAATAAAATAAATGATTTTTCAAAGAAAATTATGAAATGCTATAGGATAGAGAGAAAAATGTTATTTTTTTCATATTTTTGCAAGTTGTTATTTAAGATAAATATCATGAAAATAGTGCATATACAAGCCAAAAAGTTTTTTGAATTGTTAAAGTTAAAAGATACATCTATGTGGGATATTTTTGCTCAAATGATAGATGGAGAAGCTAAAGAATTACTTTTTTTAGATGAAGAAGAAAAGTTTTTATTTGCATATAAATTACCTGCTACTTTAGAAGAAATGAAGGAAGACAAGAGGCAATTTTCTGAAAAATATGCAGAAAAAATCATGATGAATAATTAAAATTAATATTTTTGTATTTTTCAAATAAAATGGGAAGGAAAAATATATTTACTGATGCCTTTGGGAATTGGTATATTTTGAAGAGAATTGTTGTTTTTATTTTTGGATTAATTTCTTACAGAAGGTTCAATGGTTTTAATAAGCTGAAAATAACGGGTTCAGAGTATCTGGTAGATTTACCGAAAACTAATGTGCTTTTTGTTTCGAATCATCAGACATATTTTGCAGATGTAGCGGCGATGTATCATGTTTTTTGTGCGGTTCAGAATGGCTTTATCAATACTATTGCAAATCCTATTTATATTCTTAATCCCAAAGTAGATTTTTATTATGTAGCAGCAAAAGAGACGATGAATAAAGGTCTTTTGACAAGGATTTTTAAATTAGTGGGTGCTGTAACTGTTAAAAGGACATGGAGAGCAAATGGGCAAAATGTAAATAGAAAGGTAGATATGAGCGAAGTGGAAAACATCATGAAAGCCTTAGATAATGGTTGGGTAATTTCTTTTCCTCAGGGTACTACTTCGGCTTTTGCACCAGGTAGAAAAGGAACAGCAAAGTTGATTTTGCAACAAAGGGCTATTGTTGTTCCAATAAAAATAAATGGGTTCCGTAGAGCGTTTGATAAAAAAGGTTTGAGAATTAAAAAAACAGGGGTTCAGCCTACTATGGAGTTTAAGAAACCTTTGGATATAGATTATGATCATGAGAGTGCAGAAGAAATTATGGATAAAATAATGAATGCTATAGAGCAAACCCCTGCTCATAATGTATTACATGAATATGATCAAGAATTGGAAAGAAAAAGACAAGCGGAAGAGGAAGAAAATATAAAAAATTAAGAAAAGCAATCACAAGAATAATATTTAGATGAAAATTCATTTTATCGCAATAGGGGGAAGTGCAATGCATAATTTTGCTATTGCATTGAAAAATAAAGGTTTTGAAGTTACAGGATCAGATGATGCTATTTTTGAACCTTCAAGATCTAGACTGAAAGAAAAAAAAATTTTACCCAAAGAAATGGGGTGGTTTCCAGAAAAAATAACCGAGGATATAGATGTAGTTATTTTGGGAATGCATGCTCACAAGGATAACCCTGAACTAATAAAAGCTAAAGAATTAGGGCTTAAAATTTATTCTTATCCAGAATTTTTATATGAACAGTCCAAGAATAAAACACGAGTAGTAATTGCTGGGTCTCATGGAAAAACTACAATTACTTCTATGATTTTACATGTGCTTAACTTTCATCAAAAAGATGTAGATTATATGGTTGGGGCTCAGTTGGAGGGATTTGATTGTATGGTGAGAATTTCAGAAGAAAGTGATTTTATTATTTTAGAGGGTGATGAATATCTATCTTCTCCTGAAGATAGAAGATCTAAGTTTTTGCATTATAAACCAAATATAGCTCTGTTAAGCGGTATAGCATGGGATCATATCAATGTTTTCAAGACTTTTGATGATTACACAGAGCAGTTTAATAAATTTACGAAAAGTATTACTTCTGGAGGGATTTTAGTATATAATGAAGAAGATGGAGAAGTTGTAAATATTGTAGAAAATACTGAAAATTATTTCAAAAAAATACCTTATAAAACCCCAAAATATGAAATCAGAGAAGGTAGAGTTTTTCTAAAAACAGATTTAGGAGAAGTGCCGTTATCTGTTTTTGGGAAGCATAATTTGCTTAATATGGAAGGAGCAAAATTGATTTGTCAACAACTTGGAATTATGGAGGAGGAGTTTTATGATGCTATGATGAGTTTTAAGGGAGCATCAAAAAGATTAGAAAAATTAGAAAGAGAAGATAAAGGAATTTTATATAAAGATTTTGCTCATGCACCATCAAAGGTAAAGGCCACAACTATGGCTTTCCGAGAGTTATTCAAAAAAGAAAAAACCTTTGGATTTTTAGAGTTGCATACTTATAGT
>CAUTLL010000152.1:0-3135 GCA_963539275.1 uncultured Flavobacteriaceae bacterium | reverse complement strand
TTATCAGTTTTTTTAATAGGTAGTTTGGTTATAGGGTGTAATTCAGAAACAGATGATTTAGGAGTACAACTTTTTAATAAAGATGCTGTATCTGGGGAGGTTAATTCTTATGATTTGGTAGTTTACAATGTGAATAATGGAGATGAAGTAAGAGCAGATTCTTATGCTTTGTCTATGGCTACTTTGGGTGCTTTTACGGAATCACAATTCGGTATGCAAAAGGCATCTTATGTAACACAAGTGAGGTTATCCTCTTATTCGCCTAATCTTGGTAGTAATCCTGTAGTGGATTCTGTGGTTATTGAGTTAAAGCCAGAATATTACACAAGTGCAGATTCTATTGTAACGAGTAGGGGGAATTTGAATTATAGTGGTGTTTCTGTTATGCAGACTATGACAACATATAAAGCTGTAAAGTATGGTAAAGCTAAATCATTATTAACTATAAAAGTAAGTGAAGTTACAGAAGATTTAGGAGTTGTGGGGACGGAACTAAAATCAAATAAAAAGGTTTCAGAAGGGGTAGTTCTTGGGACAAAAGTTTTTGATGGAAATGTAAGAGCAATAAATATTGTAAATTCATTGAATAACAATTCTTTGTTGAACAGAGAAGCAGGAATTAGAATTAATTTAGATAAGGCATTTTTTCAGCAAAAGATAGCAAATAAAAATGGAGGTGCTGAATTGGCATCAGAAAGTGCTTTTGTGAATTACTTTAAGGGATTAAGATTTTATGTAGAAGAGAATGATGGATATCTATTAACATTCACTCCGAATGAAGTGAAAATGACGATGTATTACTCTAATGATTCTTCTAAAGGAAATGCTTTATCTTTAAATTTAGGTGCTTCAAATGTGCATTTGAGTCAAATAGCTTACAATAGAAGTTCAAATTTTAATGCAGTTATGAATAATGTTAATACCACCGATGGAGACGCCTTGCTTTATGTTCAAGGAATGGGAGGTTCTGGTGTAGGGGTAAAGCTTTCAGGAGAGACAATAGAGAGTCTAAAAAAACAATATAAAAACAATAATTCGGCAATTCTTTCTGCTAAAATTAGATTATATACTGCGAGCATTTGGAATAATACTTATACAAAGCCATCAAGCTATTTAGTTAAAGAATTAGGAAGCGATAACTTCTTGACGGATTTGATAACAATGCAGACGAATGCAAATTATTCCTTGGTAACAGCTTATGCTCTAAATACTAATTCAGCTTATTACGATATTGATATTACAAAAACGATTAAAGATATAGTAGAAAAAGGAGGGACAAGTAAAGACTTGGTAATCAATGTAGGAAGTTATTTAAGAGGAGTGAATGGCTCTTTGGTTAGCGAGAATTATAATTCTAATGTTTATTCTCCTAATAGGGTGATTTTAGTAGGGACAGATGCTACTAACAAAAATAGAGCGAGGTTAATTGTAACAAATGTAGTTAAATAATAAAACCAAAAGAGAAAAAATAAATGTGTGGAATAGTAGGATATACAGGATATAGAAAGGCTTATGATATTGTTATTAATGGTCTTAGAAGGTTGGAATATAGAGGTTATGATAGTGCAGGAGTAATATTAGAAGGAGAAGATGATACTTTTGAATTGAGAAAAACGAAGGGGAAAGTTTCTGATTTGGTAGAGATTTCTAAAGAATTGCAAAACTTTGCTCATGTGGGTATGGGGCATACAAGATGGGCTACTCATGGAGTTCCAAATGATGTAAATTCACATCCTCATTTGTCTAATAATGGTAAAATAGCAGTTGTTCATAATGGTATAATAGAGAATTATGATACCATAAAGACAATGTTGATTGATAAAGGGTTTACTTTTATTTCTGATACGGATACAGAAGTATTTGTGAATCTAGTGCAGTATATTATGGATAGTCAAAATATAGATTTTCCTACAGCTGTAAGGTATGCACTTAATGAAGTCTATGGAGCGTATGGGATTACGGTGATGCACAAGGATTATCCGGGGGTATTAGTTGTTGCTCGTTTAGGGTCTCCATTGGCTATTGGTGTGGGAGAAAATGAATATTTTGTCGCATCTGATGCTTCTCCTTTTGTGGAATTTACTAAAGAAGCTATTTATTTAGAAGATGGTCATATGGCTATACTTTCTTTAGAGAAAGGTATTGATATTAGAGCCATTGCTGATAATCAAGCGGTTGTTCCAGAAGTACAAGAGTTAAAATTAAGTTTGGAACAGATAGAAAAAGGTGGGTATGAGCATTTTATGCTAAAAGAAATTTTTGAACAGCCAAAATCTGTTTTGGATACAATGAGAGGGCGTCTTTTGGTTGATGAAGGAGTTATTAAAATGGCAGGAATTTGGGATTATTTAGAAAAATTCACTAAAGCTAAAAGAATTATCATCGTTGCTTGTGGGACATCTTGGCATGCGGGATTGATTGGGGAATATTTGATAGAAGAATTTGCAAGAATTCCAGTAGAAGTGGAGTATGCATCAGAATTTAGGTACAGAAATCCAATTATCACAAGCAAAGATATTGTCATCGCTATTTCTCAATCTGGTGAAACAGCAGATACCATGGAGGCGATAAAATTAGCAAAAAGTAAAGGTGCTTTCGTTTTTGGTATTTGTAATGTGGTAGATTCTTCTATAGCAAGATACACAGATGCAGGAGCTTACACACATGCAGGACCAGAGATAGGAGTAGCATCTACTAAGGCATTTACTGCACAGTTGACTATTTTATCCCTATTAGCATTAAAATTAGGAAAGCATAATGGTAATTTGAGTAATCATGATTTTATGAATTTGATTACTGAATTAGATGCTGTTCCGAAGAAAATAGAGGAGGTTTTGAAATCTACTCATGATTATTTGAAGGAAATTGCTAAGGATTTTATTGACTCTACTAATTTCTTATATTTAGGAAGAGGATATAATTTTCCAGCTGCATTAGAAGGTGCATTGAAATTGAAAGAAATATCTTATATCCATGCTGAGGGATATCCTGCGGCAGAAATGAAACATGGGCCCATTGCTTTGATAGATGAGAATATGCCGATTGTAATCATCGCTCCTAAAAAAGGACATTATGATAAAATAGTGAGTAATGTTCAAGAAATTAAAGCAAGAAAAGGAAAAATTTTAGCTGTAG
>CAUTLL010000151.1:0-3155 GCA_963539275.1 uncultured Flavobacteriaceae bacterium | reverse complement strand
ATAAAAAAGCTATTCTTTTTTGAATAGCTTAATGGTTTATTTTTTGTTATAGGTTTCTAAGATTTCTTTAATGTCTCTATCGTTAGTGATTCTATTAACTTCTGTAACCAAGGAATTTTGGTCAGAGACTAACTCTTTCAATTTTCTTTTATACTTTCCTTTTACAGGAACTTTTATGATTTCATTATCTTTCACAAAATAGTCATCATAAGCTGTAGTCTGATCCCAAGCATCAGATTTATAGTCAAAATAATGTCTATACCAAGATATTTTTCCTAAGCTCAAGATTTCTAAAAGCCTATTTCCTAACCCTAATTCAGGAATATGTTTGAAGACTCTTTGATTTCCTTTTTTGTCTATAAATTCTATATAGAAAATATCGTTATCTCTCAATAAAACATCTTTTCTTCTCTCTCCAACTTTAATGCCTCGCTCAAAAATAACGGGGTTGAATTTAGATTTACTTAAAAGACTCGGATAAAGCTGTGCTTTTGTAGAAATTGTGTCTGTAGAAGTTGAAGGGATATATCTAATGTCTGTAAGCTGTGCATTTATCCAACTTGCGATCCCCAAAAGGATAAAAATTGCATTTTTTTTCATAAAATTTTTATTTTAATTAATAATTTTTCGTTATAAATGTTGTTTGTATTCTTTTAAAATTATTTTGAACCATTCCGTGAAATTTTTAGGAAATTTATGTATTTCTTGTTCTAAATCTTGCAAAGAGATGTATCTTATTTCACTTACTTCTTCAGGGTTTAGACGGAAATTTCCTTCATAGATTCCGGTAAAAACATAATCCAATTCATGCTCCCAAAGTCCACTACCTACATCAGCTTTATATATAAAATCAAATTTTTTCTCTAATTCACAAGAAATTCCTAATTCTTCTTGCAATCTTCTCTTAGCAGCTTGGAGATAGGTTTCATTTTCTCTTGGGTGAGAACAGCAGGCATTTGTCCATTGGTTGGGTGAATGGTATTTGTTTTTAGCTCTTCTTTGTAGAAGTATTTTACCTTGTTTATCAAATAAAAATATAGAAAAAGCACGATGTAGAATCCCTTTTTGGTGAGCTTCTAATTTATTCATTACTCCTAAAACTTCATCTTTGGGAGTGATTAAAACTACTTTTTCATCTGTTAATTTCATGAGTACAAAAATAAGAATTTATTTTGGGATAAAAATGATAAATATGTAAAATCAAATTTATACCTTTGTGAAATATAAGTTTTTGAAATAAATAGTATTATGAAAGTATTAGCAAATGATGGTTTAGGTCAATCTGGTATTGAAAAATTACAACAAGCAGGTTTTGAAGTGATTACGGATAAAGTTCCACAAGAGGAGTTAATAAACTATATTAATGAAAATCAAGTCAGAACATTATTGGTTCGTAGTGCTACTAAAGTTAGAAAAGATATTGTAGATGCTTGTCCTTCATTGAAAATTATAGGAAGAGGAGGGGTTGGAATGGATAATATAGATGTAGAGTATGCAAGAGAAAAAGGTATCCATGTAATTAATACCCCTGCTGCATCTTCGGCTTCTGTGGCTGAATTGGTATTTGCTCATTTGTTTTCAGGAGCAAGATTTTTGACAGATGCAAACAGAAAAATGCCTGTAGAAGGAGATACTAATTTCGCTGGGCTTAAAAAAGCTTATACGAAAGGGGTAGAATTAAGAGGGAAAACTATCGGTATTATAGGTTTTGGTAGAATAGGTCAAGAAGTTGCTAAAATAGCTTTAGGATTAGGAATGAATGTGGTAGCGGTAGATAGTTTTTTTGAAAAAGCAAATATAACGGTAGAATTTTTCAATGGACAATCTGTGGATTTTGAGATTAAAACTCAATCGAAAGAAGAGGTTTTGAAACAAGCTGATTTTGTTACGCTTCATGTTCCAGCACAGAAAGACTTTGTTATTGGAGAGAAAGAATTTGAGTTAATGAAAAATGGAGCGGTTTTAGTAAATTGTGCAAGAGGAGGAGTGGTAGATGAAGTTGCTTTATTGAAGGTATTGGATAGCGGTAAATTGGCTTTTGCAGGTTTGGATGTGTTTATCAATGAGCCAACACCAGCTAAAGAAGTGCTTTCTCATGCAAAAATTTCATTGACACCACATACAGGAGCATCAACGAATGAAGCCCAAGATAGAATCGGAGTTTCATTAGCAGAGCAAATAATCAGTATTCTAAAAGTTTAAAAATAAAAAATCCTTATCTTGAATTTAATAGATGAGGATTTTTTTGAAATAATAAGTGAATGTTTATGAGAAAATGATTGATTTTTTATAGATTAATTTTGTATCTTTGCAAGATAAACTGGCTTTAAGTCAAACAATAAAAGATTATGTCAAATCAGAAGATTTTATATATCACAACAGAAATGTTTCCCTATGAGGAGGGAACTAAAATGGCTGGAATAGTCAACAAAATGGCAATGAAAATGCATCAAAATGGCAATGATGTAAGGGTTTTTATGCCAAGATTTGGTTTTATTAGTGAGAGAAGATTCCAGTTGCATGAGGTTATTCGCCTTTCGGGTATGAATATTATCATTAATGATTTAGATCAGCCTTTGATTGTGAAAGTAGCATCATTACCAGGGGAAAGATTGCAGGTGTATTTTGTCGATAATGAAGAATATTTTAAGAGAAAACTTTATTATAAAGATGAAAATGGAGAGGTTTTTGATGATAATGATGAAAGAGCGATTTTCTTTGCAAGAGGAGTAATAGAAACAATAAAAAAGTTGAATTGGGTACCTGATGTTATTCATTTAAATGGATGGATGGCATCTTTTGTGGCAATTTATCTTAAAAATTATTATAAAACAGATTCGTATTTTCAGGATACAAAATTAGTGCTTTCTGTTTTTAATGAGGAGGATTTTTTATTGAGTGAAGTTATAGCGGATAAATTGAAATTTGATGGTATAACAGATTTAAAGGCATTAGAGAAACCTACGGTTCATAATTTTATCGCAGAGAGTATGGAGTTGGTAGATTTAGTTTTAAGAGGTGAAGATGAGTTGAGTGAGATATTGGATTCTGCTTTGAAAAACACAAAGATACCAACGGTAGATTTTAATGAAGAAGCAATTATAGATTTATACCAATAAATACAAAATAATGAAAAAAATTAAATTATATTTATC
>CAUTLL010000150.1:0-3191 GCA_963539275.1 uncultured Flavobacteriaceae bacterium | reverse complement strand
TGGACGAGGGAGAACTAAAATCTTCCCTAGCAGGAAATGTGGGCAATAAAAAAGTAAAATCCGAATTAGAATTCCTTATTCCAGGATTTAGAACGGAGGTTTTAGGCTTTATTGATGCCTATAAAAACACACCTTGCCTATTCGCTGCCAAAGATGCCAACGGCAAGTTATTCGTTTTAGGAAATAAAGATTTAGGAGCAAGAATAGACTCTGCAGAAGGGACGACAGGGAAGAAAATAGATGACAACTCTGGGGTAACGGCCAAAATCGTTTCCAATACCAAAACCTATCTTTATCAAGGAGAAATCACCTTAGAGCCTGCCGTATAATGGATAAAAAAAGTTTTTCATTACGAGTAAAAATAGGCACACAAATCATCTTCTCTGGTGGTGATTTTGTGGTGGAAGATATCCCCGATAATGCTTGGGAACTCATCAAGCAAGGCTCTGTTTGGCTCTCACTGAATGAATCTTTTTTAGAGAATTTTAGCAATATTTCAGAGAAAGAACTCCAAGAAGCCCTCACTATAAGAGAAAAACAAGGCTTCTCCGATGATGCTCTTATTTTAGATAAAGCCCTAAAAACTCTGAAAAAAAACAGCAAGGGAAGTCCGAAAGTCTAATTGGTTGTTTAATTTTAGCATAAACTCCCCCTAAAAAAGGGGAGTTTTCTTTTCTTATGAATGCCCAAAAACATCAAGAACTACTCCAAGAATACATTGCCAAAGGTGGAGATCTGAAACACTCCAAATCCTTTGAGCAATTTTCTTTACAAAATTTTGCAAAACTCAAATATGAACTCAAAAAACTGGGCAACCTAACACCAAAAGAAGAAATAAAGCCCCCTCCACCCACTCCTGAAAAAGCGGAAACCTACCGCCCAAAACCCTTTAATGACTTGATTTTAGAGTATCCCCCTGCCCTACATTCCATCTTCAAAAAGAGATGGGAGGTATGGTTAGAGGCTTGTTCGCTCAAAATTCAACTCGGAAATATCCCCGAAAAAGAACCCCAAAAAGCCTTTGATATTCAGTGGAAGATCTACCAATGTTTCCAAGAATTAGACCAATGCCAAACGATTCTAAACCACTACCGAGAGCATAAAAGAATCATGCCTACTGAGACCCAAAAAGACCTCTCAATCATGTCTGAAATGGAACTCTTCAAGCATAGAAATAACCTACGAACGCTCATCACCAGAAGAAAACAGACCATCAACCTATTAGAAGAAAATCTCCCCGAAAAAGAGCACCAAGACTACACCAAAAAGCTCCACCATCTCAATCTAAAAAAAGAGCAATTACAACAAAAAATCAATGAATTATTAGAATGCAATAAATTATTAAATCATGGAAAATAATATATTAGCCCCATTGGAATGGCATACTACAAAAATTGCCGTTAAAGACTTAATCCCATGTGATTTTAATCCAAGACAAATTTCTGATTCTGAACTAAAAAAACTCAAAGAAAGTTTAGAAAAATTTAATCTTGTAGAAATCCCTGTGATTGATACTGACTATGTCCTTATCGCTGGACATCAAAGAATCGCCGCTCTTTTCTTACTTGGGAGAGGTAATGAACTCATCGATGTGAGAATCCCAAACCGAAAACTTACCCAAGAAGAATTCAAAGAATATATGCTCCGAAGTAATATCCATAATGGAGAATTTGATTGGGAAAAAATAGAAGAATTCTTCCAAGAGATAGATTTAGAAAGTATCGGTATGGATATGGGTGATTATGATGAATTCTTAAAACAAAATGCCATGCAAATCCCCGAAGAAGAAGGTGATTTTGATGTCACTCTACATGAGAAAACAGAAAGCGTAGAAGGTGATGTATTTGAATTAATTTCTTTAGATAAAGGTATTAAACATCGTTTTCTTTGCGGTTCTTCTACTGATTCTGAGAATTGGAGTAAAGTTTTAGATAATGAAAAAATCGACTTACTCCTTACCGATCCTCCTTATAATGTAGATTATCAAGGTGGAACCCAAGATAAACTTAAAATCAAAAATGATAAAATGAGTAGTGATAAGTTTTATCATTTTCTATATGATTTCTTTGTAAATGCCTATATTTTCTCTAATAAAGGCACTCCTATTTATGTATTTTATGCCGATTCAGAAGCGGTCAATTTCCGCCAAGCGATACTTGATTCAGGATATAAATTATCATCTACTCTTATTTGGGTAAAAAACTCCTTTGTCATGGGGCGTTCAGATTATCATATGCAACATGAACCTATTATTTATGGTTGGACTCCAGGAACCGCTCACCCATGGTATTCTGACAGGAAACAAAGTTCTACTTTGAGGTTTGATAAACCCCTACGAAATGCAGAACATCCTACGATGAAGCCATTAGATTTATTAGAATATCTCATCAAAAATTCAAGCAAACAAAAACAAATTGTCGCTGATGGTTTCTTAGGTTCTGGCTCTACGCTTATCGCTTGTGAACAAAACTGGAGACAGTGCCGAGGCTTTGAACTTGATCCAAGATTTTCTGATGTGATTGTAAGGCGATGGGTATCCTACATGAAAGAAAACAAACTAAATTACGAAGTATGGAGAAATGGAATACTGCTCACAGAAAAAGATATAAATACATTCAATAAAAAGTCAGGGGAATAATCCTCTGATTTTCTTTTGAAAAAAGTTTTAATTTCATTTTGTTAATTAAAAAAAATAGCATTAGCTTGAATAAAGTAGATGCATCTATAGAAAGAGAATTCTTCTCCCCCACCCCAGCGGTGGGGATTATTTTTTATAAAAAATCAAAAATAATTGATTAAAAACTTGCATAATCAACAAAAATTGATTGTCTTTGTAGTGTAATAAAAAAATAAGAGAGATAATCAAAAAAGAAATCACAGCGGAAGAATGGTTTTTGATAGAAACTATCTGCAATTACAGAAAAGCTTATCCAAACGGAGCGAGAATGTTAGAAAATGAAATTAACGAAATTTTAGATGAGTTGATGGATTTAGATTACAAAGAAAACCAAGAGGACGAGCAAGAAAACGAAGACTAACAATAGCCCTCTTCATAGGGCTTATTAAAGAAAAAAATATGGAATTAGCGACAAAACAACGACAGGAAAAAATAACGATGAAACAACAGCTTTGGGACATTATCGTGGAAGTCTCTTGGGGGGAAATATCAGAGCAGTACTTCAAAAAATCTC
>CAUTLL010000149.1:0-3200 GCA_963539275.1 uncultured Flavobacteriaceae bacterium | reverse complement strand
CATTAGGATAAAAATTCAAAATAGATTGGGCTAAAACATGGGCAGAGGAGTGCCAGAATGCTTTTTTTCCCATCTCATCATTCCATGTCAATAACTGAACCGTGGCATCTTTTGTTATAGGAGTAGAAACTTCTACTTGTTGTCCATCTACCAAAGCAGAAATGGTATTTCTTGCTAAACCTTCGCTAATAGATTTTGCGATTTCTAAAGGAGTAATTCCTGATTCGAATTCTCGCTGATTGCCGTCTGGAAAAGTTATTTTTATCATGTTTTAAATAAAAAATTTACGCAAAAATAAGAAATACAACTGAAATGATAAACATTTTTGGAGAAAAATATATATTTAGGTTATTATGTTTTTTGGAAAAATAGATTTTGCTTAATGAAATAATAGATTTTTTAAATATTATTAAAATCATGATTATTTTATAATAAAATGTTATTTTTGCAAAAACAAGAAAAATAATATTATTGATATGAAGAAAGTAGTTTTTGCTACTATGGTATTTTTGGCACCTAGTATTATTATGGCTCAGGATATGCGAGAGGATATAAATAAAAAGACTATAGATTCTTTAAAATCAGAGGTTCAGGCATTAAAAGAGATGATGACTCTCAACATAAAGAAAGAAGATGAGAAGCCAAAAAGTGAAAAGTGGTATGATAAAATTTCTTTTGGAGGTTATATGCAGATTAGGTATAATGAACTTTTTGAAACAAATCCTGATTTAGTTTGTGAGCAGTGTGATTATTTTTGGGGGAAAGAGGCTGATGGAATAGAATTTAGGAGATTGAGATTTAAGTTTGCAGGACAGATTCATCCCAGAATTTATTTTTATCTTCAACCAGATTTTGCTAAAACGGTAGGAGATAAACGATATGTGGGAGTGATTAAGGATGCTTATTTTGATATTGGATTGAATAAAAAAAATGAGTATAGGCTTCGTTTGGGGCAAAGTAAAGTGCCTTATGGTTATGAAAATTTGCAATCTAGTAGTGAGAGAATTGCTTTAGATAGAGATGATGCAATTAATAGTGGGTTAAAAGATGAGCGAGATATGGGGCTTTATTTTATGTGGACAGGAGAGGAGCAAAAAAAAATTATGGATAAGATCTACAAGAAAAATTTGAAGCACTCAGGAGATTTTGGGATTTTTGCACTTGGTTTTTATAATGGTCAGACGGGAAATAATTTTGATAGAAATAAAAAATTTCATTGGGTAGCCAGAGTTTCTTATCCTTTTGTAGTTGGTAATCAGATTATAGAACCAGGGATTCAAGCTTATACGGGAAAATTTGTGTTGCCTAAAACAAGTTCCGGAACTTCTGTAAATTTTAACAAAGAATATAGAGATCAAAGAATTGCTGCATCTTTTGTGCTTTATCCACAGCCATTTGGTATTCAGGCAGAATATAATATAGGTAACGGACCTGAGTATGATGTAGCAACACAATCGGTACAAAATAAATCCTTACATGGAGGGTATGTTCTCTTTTCTTATTTTATAAAAAAATGGAATCAGACATTTATTCCTTTTTTTAGAATTCAGAACTATGAGGGAGGGAAAAAACATGAATTGGATGCTAGAAGTTATAGTGTGAAAGAATATGAAGGAGGGGTAGAGTGGCAAGTGTTTAAGTCTTTGGAATTGATAGCAATGTATACTTACTCAAACCGAAGATTCCATGATTTTGTTAATCCCAATTATTACCAAAAAGGAGGTTTATTAAGACGTCAAGTACAATTAAAATTTTAATAAAAAAATCTATCTCTAGAGATAGATTTTTTTATTATTTATTAAATTACTCCTAATTCTTTACCTACTTTTTCAAAAGCTACAATAGCTTTATCTAAATGTTCTTTAGTATGTGCTGCTGATAGTTGAACCCTGATTCTTGCCTTGTCTTTTGGAACTACAGGATAGAAAAATCCAATCACATAAATACCTTCATCCATTAGTTTTTCCGCCATTTTTTGGGAAAGTACAGCATCGTATAGCATGACAGGAACAATCGCAGAATCCCCATCAGGGATGTCAAATCCTTTGAATTTCATTTCATTGCGGAAATATTGAGCATTTTTCATGACTTTGTCCCTTAAAGAAGTATCTTTTGAGATAATGTCTAATACTTTGGTGGCTGCTCCTACAATTCCAGGTGCTAGAGAATTAGAAAATAAATAAGGGCGAGACCTTTGTCTAAGCATGTCTATAATTTCTTTTTTTCCAGATGTGAAACCTCCCATAGCTCCTCCAAGTGCTTTTCCAAGGGTAGAAGTGATGATGTCTACTCTACCGATTACATCGTTAGCCTCGTGAGTTCCTCGTCCAGTTTTTCCTATGAAACCGGTAGCATGGCTGTCATCTACCATCACGATTGCATCGTATTTTTCTGCTAAATCACAGATTCCCTTTAGGTTGGCAACAATTCCATCCATGGAGAAAACACCATCGGTAACGATAATTTTGAAACGATGATTATTCTCCGAAGCAATTTTTAATTGGGCTTCTAAATCATTCATATCGTTGTTTTTATAACGATAACGAGCAGATTTACAGAGTCTGATTCCATCAATGATAGAAGCGTGATTAAGTTTGTCTGAAATAATAGCATCTTCAGCGGTAAACAATGGCTCAAAAATTCCTCCATTAGCATCGAATGCAGCAGCGTAAAGAATGGTATCTTCCATTCCTAAAAAATTAGATATTTTTTGTTCTAAATTTTTATGAATATCTTGAGTACCACAAATAAACCTCACTGAAGACATTCCGTATCCGTAGGTATTAAGTGTTTCTTGTGAGGCTTTGATGACTTCTGGGTGATTGGAAAGCCCAAGATAATTATTTGCGCAAAAATTTAATAATTTTTTTCCATTTGCGATGATTTCTGCATCTTGTGAAGAGCTGATAATTCTTTCTTTTTTATAAAGCCCATCGTTTTTTATTTGAGCCAATTCATTTTGTAAGTGGTTTAGAAAATTTTGACTAATCATAATACAATAAAATTAACTCAAAAGTAATAAAAATAAATAAAATAAGCTTATCATGAAGGTTAAAAATTTTTAATATAAATAGTAAAACATTGAAAAAAATCTCTTAAATTTGTGATTCAATTTATCATTATAAAACCAAGATCTGTTACAGTTTAATTTTTTGAAAGAGCAAAAAGAGAGAGTTTTAGAAGGTCTTAAAAAAAGAAAT
>CAUTLL010000148.1:0-3224 GCA_963539275.1 uncultured Flavobacteriaceae bacterium | reverse complement strand
AATAGTAATGGCTTTGTTCATGGGAGTTATGCCATGGTCTTTTGCTCAAGAATGGAAAACGGATGATCAATATATTCAGAATTTCGCGAAATATGCCGTGGAAGAAATGGAAAAGTATAAAATCCCAGCAAGTATCAAGTTGGCTCAAGGTATTTTAGAGACAGGAGGAGGGCAGAGTCGTCTGGCGAGAGAGGGTAAAAATCATTTTGGAATTAAGTGTAAAGAGGAATGGACAGGGAAAACGATGAAACACACTGATGATGCTCCGAATGAGTGCTTCCGTGTGTATGATAATCCGTGGGAGTCTTATCGTGATCATTCTTTGTTTTTAGCAAATAGAAAATATTATGTGGGGCTTTTTAAGTTAGATATCAAAGATTACAAAGCTTGGGCTCATGGCTTAAAAAAAGCAGGATATGCAACAAATCCTAGATATGCCTATATATTGATAGATAGAATAGAGAGATATAGATTGCATGAATTTGACCACCTAAAACCGCATGAAGTAGAAGATAAATTAAGGGAACTTTATCCAGGGTATCGTACTTCTTCTGATGAATTTTTGGTAAAAGCCGAAGTGCCTTCGGTAGTAGAAGAAAAAACAATAGTAGCAGTAGTAGAGCCGAAAAAAGAAGAGTTTGTAAAGATATTGACAAAACAAGAAATTTTAGATGCTCTTATAATTCAAACCCATCCTAACGGAGGCTTAAAATATGTAGTTTTAGGAGGAGATTTAGATTTAGCATCATTATCTGAAAAATATAAAATTAACGAAAGTAGATTGATGACTTATAACGAGTTGAGATCTAAAAAATTAAAGAAAAATCAAATTATATTTTTAGAATACAAAAACTCGGAGGGGAGTCAAGATTTTTACACCGCTCAAAAAGGGGATAAAATGTATGAAATTTCGCAGAAGTTTGGGATAAAACTCCGTAAATTATATACTAAAAACAGAATGGAGGAAGGAAGAGAGCCGAGAGAAGGGCAGGTTATTTACTTAAAAACAAAAAAGCCAAGAAAAGCATAATAAAAAAAAGCGCACTGAAAGATAGTGTACTTTTTTATTGTTGAATTTTTATTTTTTTGTTACAGGGAAAGATATTTTTAGGACTACATCTTTGTTTTCAGAAGGAGCCTCTAAAAATATCTCTTCTAGCATTCCATTTTTTAAACTGTCTTTTTTGATTTGATTCAAAAGTTGATTTATTGTAGAGATTCTCTGTTCATATTTTCCTTTGTAATAAATGCTATAAACTTTAGAACTTTTTACTTTTTTGAATATAAAATTGTTATCTGATATTTTTTCTTGTTGAGATAAAGGTATGCCGTAGAAATAAGAAATTTCTTTATTTTTTAAGTTATTGGCTTCAGTAATAAGAATGGGTAGACCAAATTCATCATCTCTTTTTGCTAAGTCTTTGGTAACTAAGGATATTAATTTATTATGATTAATATTGATGTTTTTGAATAAATTTCCTTTCTGATTATTGGTGCTGGTATTGATACCTATGAGTAATTTTTCTTCTTGCTCCTCTATCATTATGCTATCATATTTTATTTGTCCAAACATAATTTCCCTTTCTACTTTTTTAGAAAGAATTCTATCTAGGTTTTTCATGCTTTGTTCTATTTTTGTCTCAATTTCTTCTTGACTTATTGATTCTATAAATCCTTTGAGTAAAGACATTTTGGGTGTTTCTATAAGCCAAATCAATTGTGTTTTTTGTCTTTTTGGGATGAATTTTATTTCTATTTTATAAGGGGTAGAGATTTCGTTTTCGTAGATTTCGTATTTTATTGTTTTATTTGGTTTGCTATTTCGGATAAATATCTCTCCAAAATCTGAAGGATTGTGCGTGTTGATATATTTCATGCTACTACCTTTTCCTTCGTAAGGTGAAAAGTAGGAGAAAGTATATTTTTGTCCAGATGAAAATTGGTAATTCCACCTTGTGAAATTTTGAAAATTAACAAATTGAGGAAAAATTTTACTTATATTATAGGAAATTTCTTTTTTTATAATAAAGTTTTTATTTTCATCATGGGTATTGAGTATGTTTAACCCAATTCCTCCTAATAAAATTAGAGATAAAAGTATATATTTAATCCAACGCACGATGGTAATTTTTTTTGAGCAAAGATAAATTTTTAATTGGCTTTGAGCAATATTGTATAAGTAATAAGCATTAAATATTTTTATTATATTTGTGCCATTATGCAAAAAATTCTAATAGTAGAGGATGAGAAAAGTATCTTAAATATTCTTGAAAGCATACTTAGTGATGAAATAGAGAATTCTGAAATTATTGTTGCAGAGAATGGTTTTGATGCATTTAAATTAATTGAAAAAAATGATTTTGATTTAATAATTTCGGATATAAAAATGCCAAAATTATCGGGAACAGAGCTTCTTCATCAGAGTCTTCAATTAAAACCAGAATCTGTTTTTATTATGATTTCTGGGCATGCAGATATTGATATTGCAGTGGGTTGCCTAAGAAAAGGTGCGTATGATTTTATTTCTAAACCAATTGATATTAACCGATTGATAACAAGTGTTAGAAATGCTTTGGATAAGAAAAATCTTCAAAGTCAAAATAAGACTTTGGTAAAAGAAAATACGCAACTGAAGAAAAAGATCAATAAGAAGTATCAGATGATAGGAGAATCTCCTGCATTGAAAAAGATTCAAGATATTATTCAGAAAGTGGCGGTTACTGACGCTCGTGTGCTAATAACAGGTCCTAATGGTTCAGGAAAAGAATTGGTGGCACATGCTATTCATTCTTTGAGTGTAAGAAGTAAAGCTCCAATTGTAGAAGTTAATTGTGCTGCAATTCCTTCAGAATTGATAGAAAGTGAACTTTTTGGACATACTAAAGGTTCGTTTACGGGAGCGATTAAGGACAAGCAAGGGAAGTTTGAACAAGCAAATGGAGGTACTATTTTTTTAGATGAAATAGGAGATATGAGTTTAGTGGCACAAGCGAAGGTGCTTCGTGCTTTGCAGGAGAGTAGAATTTCTCCAGTAGGAAGTGATAAAGAAATAAAAGTAGATGTCCGAGTTTTGGCTGCAACGAACAAAGATCTTAAAAAGGAAATAGAAGCAGGAAAATTTCGTGAGGACCTTTTTCATCGCCTATCAGTGATAGAAATAAGTGTACCATCTTTAGATGAGAGAAAAGAAGATATACCATTTTTGGTTGATTATTTTGTGAAAC
>CAUTLL010000147.1:0-3239 GCA_963539275.1 uncultured Flavobacteriaceae bacterium | reverse complement strand
AATCTCAAAAAGAGAAAAATTCCCCTCTTTTGAAAGAGGGGAATAAAAAGTAAATAGTATAAAATAAATTTATTAGAAATGAAGAAAATAATATTAGCAACACTTTCTGTGTTATGTTTGGTATCTTGTAACCAATCAGAAAAGAAAAATGACCTAACAGAAGAAAACCTAAAAGGTAAGGTAAAATCTATAAAAGAAACCACCTATGAAGCAATAGATAAATTCGGACAAATAGAAAAAGGTGATGTGTTTTATGATCTTTTTACTTATCCTTTTACTATCATCTATAATGAAAAAGGGAATAAGATAGAAAAAAATTACTATAACTCCGATGGTAGCCTTGACTCCAAAGCCACCTATAAATACGATGAAAAAGGGAATAAGATAGAAGAAAATGACTATAACTCCAATGGTAGACTTTACTCCAAATACACCTATAAATACGATGAAAAAGGGAATAAGATAGAAGAATATTACTATTTATTTGGTAGCCTTAACTTCAAACACACCTATAAATACGATGAAAAAGGGAATGAAATAGAGTCAAATTACTATAACTCCAATAGTAGACTTTACTCCAAATACACCTATAAATACGATGAAAAAGGGAATATGATAGAAGAAAATGTCTATGACAATGGTAGACTTGACTACAAACACACCTATAAATACGATGAAAAAGGGAATAAGATAGAAGAAAATGACTATAACTCCAATGGTAGACTTTACTCCAAAACTACCTATAAATATGAATATGATAAAAATAACAACTGGACACAAAGGATAGAATATAAAAACACTATTCCTGTTAATATCACAGAAAGAATTATAGAATATTACCCATAAATAAGTATAAAAATGAAAAAAAGAGCCTTAATATCCGTATCAGACAAAACAGGATTAATAGAATTTGCACAATTTTTAGAGCAAAACAATTATGAACTCATCTCCACAGGAGGGACATTCAAGCATCTGAAAGAGGCAGGGCTAAACCCTATCCCAATAGATGAAGTTACCAACTTCCCCGAGATGCTTGACGGAAGAGTAAAAACCCTACACCCCAAAGTGCATGGCGGTCTATTAGCCGTAAGGGATAACGCCGAGCATATGAAGACCGTAGCAGAACATCACATCGGTCTAATAGATATGGTGGTCGTAAATCTTTATCCTTTCTTTGAAAATGCCAATAAAAACATTTCCTTAGATGAAAAAGTAGAGTTTATAGACATCGGAGGGCCTTCTATGCTTCGTTCTGCCGCGAAAAACTTTAAGTCTGTAACGGTAATTACTGATGTGAATGATTATCATTTAGTAAAATCCGAGATTGAAACTCATTCTGACACTACTTTTGAAACGAGAAAGACTTTAGCGGGAAAAGTTTTCAATCTTACTTCTGCTTATGATGCGGCTATCTCTCAAATGCTTCTCAATGAAGAGTATCCGCAGTATCTTAATGCTTCTTATAAAAAAGTGGCTGACCTCCGCTACGGCGAAAATCCGCATCAGTCGGCAGCGTATTATGTTTCTACCATAGAAAACGGAGCAATGAAGGATTTTGAACAAATCGGTGGTAAAGAATTATCATTTAATAACCTCCGTGATATGGACTTATGCTGGAAGGTAGTCAGTGAATTCAAAAACGAAATGGCTTGCTGTGCCGTAAAACACTCCACGCCTTGCGGTGTAGCCATCGGAGAGACTGCTTTGGAAACTTATCAAAAAACTTTTGAGTGCGACCCTATTTCTATCTTTGGCGGTATCGTTGCTATGAACTATAAAGTAGATAAAGCCACTGCCGAAGAGCTTAATAAAACTTTCCTTGAAATCGTAATAGCGACTGATTTTGATGCTGATGCCTTGGAAGTTTTGGCTCAAAAGAAAAATTTAAGAGTAATTAAAATTAAAAACCCTATTTCTGACCAACAAAACTGGGTGAAAATAGATGGTGGATTACTTATCCAAAGTAGCGACAATCAATTCTCGGAAGACATAAAATGTGTTACCCAATTAGAACCCACAGAAGAACAAAAAAAGGCATTGATTTTCACTCAAAGAGTAGTAAAATATGTGAAATCTAATGCGATTGTAGTCTCTAACGGCAAACAAGCCTTAGGAATCGGTGGTGGACAAGTGAACCGCATTTGGGCTACTCAACAAGCCATAGAAAGAGCGAAAGAAAAATTCAGCGGTGATTTAGTTTTAGCTTCTGACGCCTTTTTCCCTTTCCGTGATGTAGTGGATACTTGTGCCAAAGAAGGTATTAAGGCTATTATCCAACCTGGTGGAAGTATGAGAGATGAAGAAAGCATCATGGCTGCTAATGAACACCAAATCCCTATGCTCTTCACTGGAATGAGACATTTCTTGCATTAAAACATTTTTAGGAAATACAATATCTTTAAGGGTTTAATTCATATATTTGCACCTCTTAAAGATATTTTCTTAAGAAAAATAGAATTTATAACTAAACAACAACTAAAAAAGAATCAAAATGAATACAAGTAAATTTGTTTCTAGTATGGTAGTTTGTGCAGGAGCATTTCTTACTTCATGCATCCGTGAAGAAGCCCCTAATATGGAAGCAGACATTGAAAGCATAACCATAGCCAATGCTCAAAACATATTACAAACAGAGCCTATAATAGAGAATAATAATATTACTTTAAGAATGAAAACCTTCTCTGGGAATTATAAGTTCGCTCCTGAATTTAAACTCTCAAATGGAGCGACTATTTACCCTGCAAGTGGAACTGTATTGGACTTCTCTAAACCTCAAACTTATACCGTAACTTCTCAAGACGGAGCATGGAGCAGACAATATACTGTTTCTTTTATTACAGATGCTAAAGCTTTTGTAACTCACTATTCTTTTGAAAATAAAGAAGGGGTTGGTTCATCAGGTTATCATAAATTTTATGAAATTCTAAATGATGGACAAAAGTTATTTGATTGGAGTAATGGAAATGATGGATTTAGTTTTGTAGCAAGTGGAAAAGGAGCTGATGCCTACCCTACCCTACAAATCAATGAAGGATACAATGGAAAAGGAGTAAGAATGATTACAAGAAGTACAGGTATTTTAGGCTCTTGGTTTGGAAATCCCATAGCCTCAGGGAATCTTTTCTTAGGAACCTTCAGTCTTAATATTTCAAATACTTTAAAATCTACTAGATTTGGTATTCCTTATAATTATGACAAAGCTCCAAAAGCCATTACAGGATATTTCAAATATACTGCTG
>CAUTLL010000146.1:0-3253 GCA_963539275.1 uncultured Flavobacteriaceae bacterium | reverse complement strand
AGAAAAAGGAATATATTTCAGAAACAAAAAGATGGATAGATGTACCTGTGAGAAATATGATTAAATTCTTTGGTAAAACTTATGAACCAGATGCGGTTTATGGTTATTCATTGACTTTATCATTTTTTATGGTAGTGATTTTGACACCTATTTTATCATCATTAGCAGATATTATAGGAAATAAGAAATCTTTCATGCAGTTTTTCTGCTATTTAGGAGCGACTTCTTGTATGGGATTAGCACTATTTACGGGAATGAGTACGGTATATTTAGGGCTTTTATTTAGCATTACTGCAAGTATTGGTTTTTGGGGGAGTTTAGTTTTTTATAATTCATTTTTACCTGATATTGCCACAAAAGATAGACAAGATGCTCTTTCTGCTCAAGGCTATGTTTATGGGTATGTAGGTTCTGTAATTTTAGTAATTATTTGTTTATTTTTAATTCAAGTTCTGGCAAATAATAAACAAGAGGCTCTTCTTTATACTCGTGTAAGTTTCCTATTAACAGGGGCTTGGTGGTTTGGGTTTTCACAATATACATTCAGATATTTACCGAGATTTGGAGAGGTTAAAGATAAGTTGCCTAAGGATTTAGTATTGTTAAATTTCAAGAATATTTTTAAGTCACATGGTGAAGCAGGTGGATGGTTAGAAGTAGTAAAAAGAAATATACAATTTTATATAGAAATTATTAAAGAGAGTTTTAAAGAACTTTTTAAGGTGGGAAGAAAATTATTTCAAACACCAAATTTGAAATACTTTTTATCAAGTTTCTTCTTTTATAGTGTAGGAATGCAGACTATATTTTTGATGGCAACTCTATTTGGTAAGAGTGAAATTAATTTGGCTCAAGATAAGTTAATTTTAACTTTATTATTGATTCAAATAGAAGCAATTGTTGGAGCGATGATTTTTTCACGATTATCTAAAAAGATAGGAAATAAGAATGTGATTAGTATTACAGTTTTTCTTTGGGTTGTTGTATGTGTATGGGCTTATTTTTTGAATAAAGCGAATCCTAATGTTGAGTATCACTTCTATGCTGTGGCTGGTTTAGTAGGTATGGTGATGGGAGGGTTGCAGGCTATGTCTCGTTCTACTTATAGCCGTTTATTACCAGAAAATAGTATGGATAATACTACTTATTTCAGTTTTTATGATGTATTAGAGAAAATAGCTATTATGATAGGAGCATTTATTTTTTCTTTTATTATAGATAATTATAGTAATATTAGGGAGTTCTTTGCTCAGATAAGTGTTAACCTTCCATCTGCATCAGGGATGAGATTTGCAGCATTTTCTATGGGGATATTTTTCTTAATAGGTTTAGTTTTGATAAGGTTTGTCAAGATTAAAGTAAATGATAAAATAGAGGTATTATAAAAAAATAACTAAAATATGAAGATTAGGAAGACGCCATTAAAGGATTGCTATATCATAGAGCCCACGATTTTTGAAGATGATAGAGGGTATTTTTATGAAAAATTTAATGAGAAAAAATTTGAGGAACTTACAGGGATGAATGGGCATTTCGTTCAAGATAATATTTCTAAGTCTTCTTATGGAGTGCTTCGTGGGTTGCATTTGCAAAAAGGAGAATATGCACAAGCCAAGTTGGTTTCTTGTATAGAGGGGAAAGTTTGGGATGTGGCTGTGGATTTGAGGGAGGATTCTCTAACCTTTGGGAAATGGTTTGGAGTAGAACTGACAGACGAAAATAAGTTACAATTTTATATTCCAAGAGGTTTTGCTCATGGTTTTGTAGTGTTGAGCGAAACGGCTGTTTTTGCTTATAAGTGTGATAATTTTTATAACAAGGAATCAGAGGGAGGGGTGATTTGGAATGATGAAAATCTACAAATTGATTGGAAAATTTCTCCTAAAGATATTCTCTTATCGGAGAAAGATAAGGTTCAGCCAGCATTCTACGAAAAGAATTATTAAGATAAATTGGTTAATTCCTTATAATTATCAGTAAAAAGCTCATAATTATGAGGAATTTTATTATAAATATGTGCTTTTTGGTGATAAATATGAGCGTTTTGCTGGTAAATATGAGTAATCTCCTCATAATTATGAGCTTTTTACTGATAATTATGAGTAAACTACTGGTATAGATAAGCTCTTTTATGTTTTTGTTTTTAGAAAGGAAGTTTAGTTTCTTTTTTCAGAGTTTCTAGAATGATATTACTATGATAAAGTCCGATATGAGGAAGGTTTGCGATGACTTCTGTTACAAATTTGTTATATTCTTTGATATTTTTTGCAACGACTTTTAGCATATAATCATAAGTGCCCGTCATGCTCACGACTTCTAGAATGTTTTTCTCGGAATTAATTCTTTCCCTAAAATCATCAGATTCTTCTTTTAGTGTAATATTACAATAGGCAATGATTTCAAATCCTGTCTTTTCAGCATTAACTAGGGCTACATATTTATCTATATATCCGTTGCTTTTAAGAGATTTAATCCGTTCGTAGGTAGGTGTGAATGAAAGGCCTACTTGCTCGGCAATTTCTTTCACTGCAATATCAGAATCTTCTTGTAAGATATTCAATATATGATAATCAATGGTGTCTAATGTTCTCATGCTCCAAAAGTACAATAAAATTTAATATTTTCAATAATTATGAGTTTAGTTCTTGAGCAATAAGCCAGCCCTCACTCCAGCATGCTTGAAAATTAAATCCTCCTGTGATTGCATCAATATCTAAAACTTCTCCTGAAATAAAAAAATTGGGTAAAATTTTACTCTTCATATTTTTGAAGTTTATTTCTTTCAAATCGACTCCTCCTGCAGTAACAAATTCCTCTTTAAAGGTACTTTTACCTGAAACTTTCATTTTATTATTACAAAGAAGTTCTGTGATTCTTTCCATTTCTTTATGAGTTAAATGAGCTACTTGTTTATTGCAATCTATCAGAGCAAGATGTAAAACTCTATGCCAAAATCTATTGGTAATATCAAATATTTTAGTTTGCCCAATGGATTTTTTTGAATGAGCATCTTTGGCTTCCTTTAATGTATCCAAGGCATTTTCTGAGGAAATTCCTATGAAATTTATAATAATATCAAATTGGTATTTCATTTTAGCGAGTTCCCTAGCTCCCCAAGCTGATAATTTTAATATTGCTGGACCACTTAATCCCCAATGAGTTATAAGAAGAGCACCCGACTCTTCTAATTTTAATGAGGGAATTTCTATAATGGCCGAAGGAAACCCCGTCCCCATTAAATCTGTAAGAGCAT
>CAUTLL010000145.1:0-3277 GCA_963539275.1 uncultured Flavobacteriaceae bacterium | reverse complement strand
CTCATCGTCATTAGAGGCGCGATACGCATACTGAAACTCTCAAAGTAAAACTATAGACAAAAACTATATTTTTTCATATTATACCGTGTTTAATAATTTTTCAAAACTTTTTTCTTTTTCTACTTCTAATAATCTTCTATCAGAATATTTTTCTTCTAAATCAGAATGAATTTCTGTAATTTTTTCTTGGATAATTTTAATTGGACTTTGTTCCTTGTATTCTCTTTTGATATAGTTGTAAAATTTAATCACTCTTTCATCTATCGGTTTTTTATAGAGATTGATAAGAGGAACTAAATTATCTAACGGAGCTTTTATTCTTTTCAAATCTGCCACAATCTTTTCCAGTGCTTCATCATAATTTCCAATGGCTCTTGCATAATATTCTACTGCGGACTTTTCTGGTTTTTCAGTGGTATAGGTTAGGTATTGTTCTAATGAAACTTCATTACCATAAACTTCTCCTTTACCTCCTCGTTTTAAATAAAATTCTTTAAATCTACTTCTACCATATTTATTATTTAGGTTATTGATTGTCCAAATTTTATTTTGTTCCACTTTATTGAGAGAAAGAATATCTGCAATTGCTCCGAAATTATCTTTGAATTTGGATTGGTCAAGCAAGATAAAAGTATCAGAGTTGGAAATAATAGAATCTTTAACAAC
This sequence comes from uncultured Flavobacteriaceae bacterium, assembly GCA_963539275.1. Classification (GTDB taxonomy): domain Bacteria; phylum Bacteroidota; class Bacteroidia; order Flavobacteriales; family Weeksellaceae; genus JABCPE02. The sequence continues at coordinate 2,611 of CAUTLL010000145.1, read as the reverse complement.
AGCATTACCAATAATATCATTGAGTTCTTGGGTTACTACGATAGTTTCCCCCCAGAACTTACGCACAGTTTTATAGAGATATAGGATATAACCTCCCATTAGTTTGGAGGCGATAGCTTTCCATGACTCTTCTATAATCAAAGCTTTTCTTCTATCGTTTCTTAATCTCATCTTTTGGATAAAAGTATCCATAATGATAAGTGTAACAATAGGAAATAGAGTAGGGTTGTCTTTAACATTATCAATCTCAAAGACAATAAACGGCTCATCAAATAAGGTGCTGTCTGCACTTTCGTTGAGTGTTGTTCCGTATCTTCCCCCTTTATAGAAATCTTTTAAGACAAAGAGAAAAGTCCTCAAATTGAATTCCTTTTCTGTAATGTTGTATTTTTTATTTTTCAAATAGATGGACAAAAATCTATCGCAGTATTCATAAAAACTATTAAAGGATAATTCCGAAACTTCTAATTTTTCCTCTAATTCTTTTATTCTTTTTACCAAAGCAAATCTAAATGCTTCATTCCATTCCTCTGTGGTTTTAGGATTTTTGATAACTATCTCTTGAGATATGATAATAGCAAGTTTAGTTTCATTGTATTCCTTTCTTTTTCCTTCATCTGTCAAAGTTTCATAGGCTTCATATACTCTATGATACATATTCTCATTGTAGTTAGGATTGTCTATATTTTTATCAGGGTGGTAGAAACTAATTAACTTTCTCCCTTTCTTTTTAATCTCCGAAGTTGGAGCATCAAACGAAACTCCTAATATCTCATAATAGGTTTTATTGCTTTCCAGTTCTTCTTCAAAATCCTCTAAAATATCTTCTCTGCTAATATTATATTTTTCTAAATAGAGTAAAAGTTCTTCATCAGATTTAGTATCATACCACGCTTTACCTTGATTAAAATATTGATGATAATAGGATACCAATGTATTGTCCAAAATAGATTTTTGCTCTTTGCTCATTGTAGCATCTGCTCCCTGCCAAATCATAAAGATAAGGTTGGTTAAAAATTCTATTTTTTCAATATTAAATTCCTTTTCGTTCATCACAAAAGGATTCATGGTAATTGGTTTTTCTTCGGTATATTTGATATATTTCTCACCTTTATAGCTACAAGTTCCAGAATAGGAATCTCCTGTATCTACAATCACAACATCATAATTGTAGAGTAAATACTGCTCCACGATATTGTTCATCAAGAATGATTTACCAGAGCCTGAAGGTCCGAGAACAAATTTATTTCTATTGTTCATTCGCCCTGTTTTCAATTGATTGGGTTTTCTCCATTTTCTCTTGGTTATCACAAGCAAAAACAATAGAAAAATGAGCATCTACAATCAGCAGCTGTCCATCTATAGCAATATTATGGAGCAGAGTTTCTATTTCTTCTGCAACAATAGCATTAGAAGGAGCTGATTTGGCTACACCCTCATGTTTTTTCTTTTTTTTGTCAAGTTCTCTTTGTTTTGGAGCTTGTTCTGGAATGGAAATAATTTGATTATAGATAACCATATGGTAGTCTTCCAATTCATTGATAAAGGAAAAATTATCTACGGCAGTTTCTGATGCTGCTGCATTACCTCCCAAAATAGAATAAGATTCTATTTGGCTTGGCAGTTCTATGTTTTCTACATCTACGAAACTAATGACTTTTCCATATCTGTCGCCAAATCTTAAATGTGTATTAAAGGACTTGATATTATCAAAGGTTGGTACTGGAGAAATATCCATTGCTAATATACCACCAATATATTGCTCCCAATCTTTTTCAAATAAAAATTGTGGCTCACAATGAAATTGAGAGAGAAGCATATGCACTTTTTGGCATTTGTCTCGGAGTTCTTTATATCTTTTTTCTGAAAAATCGTAATTGTTTTTCTTCTTTTTATTATCTACTACATCGGTAAATAGCAAGAGTGTATCAATGGTTTTATACATTCTCCCATCAAAATGCTCTGAATATTTTTGCTGTAAAAATTGTGATGATTTTTCTGCAGAGTATCTTTGTTTTCTAAAAATATCTAATTTTTGAATGATATGGTTTTCGCCAATAATAGAAATTACTTGATTGAGTATTGTATGAAAATCAGTATAGGAATTAGGGTCAGCAGAATATTGTTCTACCGCATTCTTTATCTTAATCCCAATGACAGGATTTCCGTATTTACCGATTAAAACATCAAAATTCCAATTATGTTCTTTGCCATAATCATAACCTATGAAAGGAATATCAAAAATTTTATTTTTCATTTTTATTTTTAGATTTGAATTTCTTTATGTTGAATCTTTTAGGAAAAATATGCAGTTCATCATTGTTTTTAGTTTTATTGTAAAGCCCTTTGGAGTCTTGTATTTTAAACATTCCCCAAAATCCTAATGCTCCAATACCAAGACCTAAAAGCGTTCCCCAAATCCCCATAAAAGAGCCTAAAACTCCTGATAAAACAAGACCTAAGGCTACACAGCCCATAGCATAGTAAATGTATTTATCCTTTAATCCGAATAAAACAAGGGGTTTTTTCAACCCCTTGTATAAGTAGAAGCCCATTTTAACTCAATCCGAAGAAAGACCCTACGAATGTAGGCACGATAGTTAAAAATAAA
>CAUTLL010000144.1:0-3282 GCA_963539275.1 uncultured Flavobacteriaceae bacterium | reverse complement strand
GTCAAGGAAATTTTCTTTTCCTGTCCAACCTGCGAGTTGTAGCATTCCTGCGGCTAAAACTTCATTGATAGGGGCTTGAGTTTGAACTTTTCGGTAACCTCTTTTGAATAAAGGTTCACCAGAGCTATCAAGGGAAATGCTCACCAATTCTCGGTCAATGTGAAGATGAAATTTTATATCAGGATTTTTAGTATCAATATCAGGGCGTTTTCTGTATTTTGCTTTGAAAAAATCTACAATAGCATCTTTCATTTTTAGGGTCATGAATTGTGAATGCTTGAAGCGTTCGGAGTTAATGGTAGCATCTATAGAAAAAGTCTGATGAGTATCCATAATGTTATCCCATGGGAAATCAAAAAGTTTATCATAAAAACGCTCTTCATTCCATGCTTTAAAGGTAAGAATGGGAACTAAAATTTTTAGAGCAGTACGACAAGAGTAATTGATTTTATATAAAAAACCTAAATCACCTTCGCAGGTTACAGCTCTATTTTTAAGAGTTACATTTCGTCCACCGAGTTTTTTAAGCTCTTCGGCAAGAATTTCTTCTAATCCAAAAAAAGTTTTGACTTGTATATTAAGATTCTCTGTATTCATAAGGAAAATTTTGATTTGGACAAAGGTAGAAAACTTAAAGAAGAAAATAAAAATTTTTGATAGAATAAAATTTAGTAAAATAAGAGATGAAAAAACTTTTTACCCGATGAAAAATGGTTAAATTTGTCGTTTGTTAATTTTATTTAGATTATGATTATTGGCTTACTAGTCTTAAGTGTATTGTTAGGTGTATTTTTAGGTAATTTTTTTGGAAGCAATGAAAGATTTGCAAAAAGGCTTTTAATTATTAGTGCTGGTTTTTTAATCTGTATTTGTGTAGTGGAGATTTTTCCTCATGTTTATCATGTGGAAGATAAAAATATAAGTCTTTGGATTATTTTTGGAGTACTTTTACAGATGTTTTTGGAGAATTTAACTAAAGGTGTTGAACATGGTCATTTTCATTATGAGAAATGTAATATTTTGCCAGTAGGTTTAATGTTGGGGATGTTTATTCATGCTTTTATAGAGGGGATTCCTTTAGCAAGAGGGTATGATGGGATTTATCCTTATTTATTAGGGATATTAGTGCATAACTTGCCTATTTCTTTTGTTTTAGGGGCTTTTTTATTGCGAGAAAAAAAGAATAAAATTATGGCATGTATTACCATTTTATTTTTTGCAGCAGCATCTCCGCTGGGCATGTTACTTGGAGAGTATATGAATCCAAAATGGAATAGTTATTTTTTGGCTTTATCAGGAGGTATTTTTTTGCATATTTCTTCGGTGATTATTTTTGAAAGTAATAAAAATCATAAAATGGATTGGGAAAAAATATTTCTTGTAATTTTAGGAATTTTTATGGCAATTTTAGGGCACATTTTTCATGAACATTAGTTTTAGTAAAAATAAATTATAATTATATTTGTAAAATAAAAAAAATAAATATTTTATGTTTAGAACGCATACAAATGGGGAATTGACTCTAAAAAATATAAATAAAAAAGTAGTCTTGAGTGGTTGGGTGCAGACGATTCGTGATAAGGGATTCGTTGTATGGGTAGATTTGAGAGACCGATACGGTATAACGCAATTGGTGTTTGATGAAGAAAGAACGCCCAAGGATTTGTTTGAAAAAGCAAAGAGTTTAGGTAGAGAATTTGTCATTCAGGTAAAAGGAGAAGTTATAGAAAGAAGTTCAAAAAACCCTAAAATCCCAACAGGAGAAATAGAGATTTTGGTAGAAGAATTGAATATTTTAAATGAAGCGGAATTGCCTCCTTTTACGATAGAAGATGACACAGATGGCGGTGAGGAGCTTAGAATGAAATATCGTTATTTGGATATTCGTAGAAATCCCGTAAAGGATAAACTGATTTTCCGCCATCAAATGGCTCAAAAAGTGAGGAATTATCTTTCAAATGAAGGTTTTATAGAGGTGGAAACTCCTGTTTTGATAAAATCTACTCCAGAAGGGGCGAGAGATTTTGTAGTGCCCAGTAGAATGAATTTGGGACAATTTTATGCTTTGCCACAATCACCTCAGACTTTCAAACAATTATTGATGGTAGGAGGTATGGATAGGTATTTTCAAATTGTAAAATGCTTCCGTGATGAGGATTTAAGAGCGGATCGCCAACCTGAATTTACTCAAATAGATTGTGAAATGGCATTTGTGGAGCAAGAAGATATAATGAATATTTTTGAGGGGATGACTGTTCACTTATTGAAAGAAGTGACAGGGCAAGATTTCGGGAAATTTCCAAGAATTACTTTTGAAGAAGCGATGAAACGGTATGGTAATGACAAACCAGATATTCGTTTCGGGATGGAATTTGTGGAACTAAATGATGTTGTAAAAGGTAAGGAATTTAAGATTTTTGATGAGGCGGAATTAGTGGTAGGAATTAATGTAGAGGGATGTGTGGGTTATACGAGAAAGCAAATAGATGAGTTGGTGGATTGGGTAAAACGCCCTCAAATAGGAGCAACAGGGATGGTATGGATAAAATACCAAGAAGATGGTGTTTTGACCTCTTCTGTAAATAAATTCTACAACGAAGATGATTTGAAAAAAATTGCAGAGAAATTTGATGCAAAAAAAGGTGATTTGATATTGATGCTCTCTGGGAATGCTAATAAAGTTCGATCACAATTATCAGCTCTCAGAATGGAATTAGGAAATAGATTAGGTCTGAGAAATCCAAAAGAGTTTGCTCCACTTTGGGTTGTGGATTTTCCATTATTGGAATGGGATGAAGAAAGCGAAAGATATCACGCAATGCACCATCCTTTTACTTCGCCTAAATTAGAAGATATTCCGTTATTAAAAACAGATGCGGGTAAAGTTAGAGCGAATGCTTATGATTTGGTATTGAATGGAAATGAAATTGGAGGTGGGTCTATTAGGATTTTTGATAGGGAGTTACAAGCTCAAATGTTTGAATTGTTAGGATTTACTTCCGAAGATGCTGAAGCTCAATTTGGTTTCTTAATGAATGCGTTTAAATATGGGGCGCCGCCACATGGAGGTTTAGCATTTGGTTTTGATAGATTGGTTGCAATTTTAGATGGTAATGAAGTGATTAGAGATTATATTGCTTTCCCTAAAAATAATAGTGGAAGAGATGTGATGATAGATGCACCATCAGAAATTTATCCCAGTCAGTTAGATGAGTTGGCGTTAAATATTGTGAAGGAATAGATTGAAATGAAAAAAACGGAAGGCTAAAGAGCTTCCGTTTT
>CAUTLL010000143.1:0-3312 GCA_963539275.1 uncultured Flavobacteriaceae bacterium | reverse complement strand
CTCGCCAATGCAGACCTGCAAATCCCAGCAGGTACCGTCAGAACTCTCGATGTTACAGGAGCGAAATTCGGCATTCAAGGGTTAGAGAATAAATCTTCTGACAAAGCCTTCAATAGTCGTGTTGTCATGAATAAATTTGGGCATATTGCAATAAATGATAATCCAGAAATTATAACAAATTTTACAGTTCCAGATCGTATCAATCTGAATGTTACTGAAAATTTTGCAAATGTTACATTTAACAAAAAACCTAATTATTCACAAGATATTATAGATGCCTTGAATTTTATAAAAACTATAAATGATAAAGATTACACTAAATTTCATGTGAGTGAAATGATACCCTATCATATTGCTGATGAAGATTTACCAGCTGAAATAGCTAAAGATTCACAAAGGAAGAGTATACTTCAAAATTACATTACAGTACCTACGGATGGAGTTATAACTGTTAATGGTGATAGAGGAGTAGATATAAGGTCTAAATTATATGTTCAAGATTATATTACTGCAATGTCTGTTAAAGAAAGAAAAGCTGTAGTAAATGTAGTATTTAATAAAGAATTTCCTGAAGATAAAGATTGGATTATAACATTTTATACAGATTTACCATATCACTTACCTTACCGTTCTAGTGGAGCATTATTTGGGTTTAGAGAAAGTAAGGTAGAAAAGTGTGACTGTGACTTAACTAAAAGTATATTCAAGACGTCAGATGGTGGACGTGGAGATACTAAAATTATTTTCAAAGATTATTACTATTATAATAAGATAGTCTTTCAAGCAGATAATGTTAGATTCTGGGCAATTAAAAAAGGTTCAACTTTAACTATAATGTTACAAAGCTTAGAAAGTGGACAAATTGCTATAGATATAAGACCTTACAAATCTGAGTATAAATTCTTACATTTTTATAAAGCATTAGATGCAGATAAAAATGACACTATTAACGGTTACTATTATAATTTTAAGAATTTATCTTATTGGATAGCAAATTAAAATATCATTAACTAACAAAATATTAAAACAATGGAAATCGTAAGACAACCTATCAGCAATCACCCATTATTTGGGAATGTAAAAAGAGAAATCGCAGTCTATGACGCACATATTTCTACCAAGTTTAAGCAAATCGTATTAGATGCAGAAGTGGAATATTTCAATGCCGAAACCAATGAGAAAATTGAAAACACTTTCGTCTCCACTCTTCCCAATTGGATTGTCAATAACAATGACTTCACCACCGTGAGAGATGCCAGCGGTCAGCCCATGGCAAATCCTAAATTCCGTGAAGCACCAGCAGAAGGAGAAGATGACCGCACACCAAGCGAAAAAGAGCAGCACCTCAAACAGCCAAGTTTTGACTACTTCATGGCTCTTATCGAAAAGGGAGTAGATTTGGTCGCTCTACTAAGGCTACACATCATTGAAAACGACAAAATAAAATATTTTGATGAACTGCTAAACCAAAGGTAATTTTTAATCTTTCAATCAACAAAAATTTTTAATCAATAAAAAAATAATTATTAAAAATTCAAAAAAACAAAAACCATGAAAACACTTTTTAATTTGCTCATCAATCTTTTATTATTCATCGTCGCACCTGTGATAGAATGGATTTTAATGCCGATAAATGTGCTGGTGGTCTTTGCTAAAGATTTTAGAAAAAGAGGCTTTAAAAATGCTTTAATTGGTATTTCAAACTACTTTAAGGAGAGTGCTATTCGCAAGGATATTTATCTCTGCGGAGAATATAGGAGTCTTTGGAATGCTACTTTGAAGACAAAGGAAGGCAAGGAAATTGGCACAAATAATCGGACTTTGTCGGCAGATTTAGGAGAGCAAGACGAAGAGGGAACCATGAGTCGAACAGGAGCCATTTTGAACCTGATATTATTTTTAATTGAACGAAACCATTGCCGAAAAGCCCTTGAACACGATAATTTTAAAAATAAAAAACCATGAAAGACATCTTTTTAGAATACATTTTACCACATATCGCAGAGTTTGCATCGCTTGTTTTATCGGGCTTTGCGGGGTTTATTTTCGGAAGGAAAAAGCAAAATGCTGAAGTGGAGAGCATTGAGGCTGGAAACCACGAAAAAGAGATTGAAAATGCAGGAAAAGTCCTGAAATATTACCGAGAAATGATAGAGGATTTAGGAAACAAACTCAAAACCGCTATTTTGGAATTGGACGAGGCAAAGGCTCTAATCAAAGAACTAGAAGACAAAGTGGAACTCCTCACCGATGAGCTTAAAAAATACAAACAACTCAATAGAAAAAAAGAATCCTAAAAGCTTAGGAGGACGGGATTAAAAAAATGTCCTCCGTTTTAAAAAACTCTCACATCTTTTAAACATTAAGCACAAGGCTACGGAGGACAAATAAGTCTTCTGTTTCCTTGTGCTTTTTTAATGTTAGATGTGAGAGTTGCAAATATAAAAACTAATAATAACAAACAAAAACTAATACCATGAAAATTTATAATCAAGCACCTTTGCCTTTTCAAGGGCAAAAGAGAAGATTTTTAAAAGATTTTAAAGAAGCATTAAAGGGATTTCCATGTGATGCTATTTATGTAGATTTATTTGGTGGTTCGGGGCTTTTGAGCCATACTGTAAAGTCTGTTTATCCTCAATCCAAAGTGGTTTGGAATGATTTTGATAACTATGCTGAGAGACTTCATAACATCAGCAAAACGAACAAAATTTTAGCTGATATTAGAATAATACTAAAAAATTTTCAAAAAGAAAAAAGAATTATTGGTAAGGAAAGAGAATACATTTTAGAGCTTTTGAGAGCCGAAAAAGGTTTTATAGATTGGATAACATTATCTAGTTCTTTGCTTTTTTCAGCGAAATATATTACAGATTTTGAGGGATTAACCAAAGAGGCATTTTACAATAATATCAAACAACAGGATTATAATACTGATGGTTATTTAGAGGATGTAGAGCGTGTGCAAATGGATTATAAAGACCTTTTTGAATTATATAAAAATGAAGAGAATGTGGTGTTTCTCATTGACCCACCGTATCTCTCTACCGATACTAAAACTTATAAAAACATGGATTATTGGCGGCTCAGAGATTATTTGGATATTCTGAATTTATTAGAAGGAAAATCTTATTTTTATTTTACTAGTGAGAAAAGCCAAATTATAGAGTTGGCTACTTGGCTCTCCGAAAATGGATTCAAGAAGAACCCTTTTGCTGAAGCGACCACAAAGGTTATTCTCACTTCTCTCAACCATACCGCAAAATATAACGATATTATGATTTATAAAAAATAAAAGCAGTCTTTTAAGTC